>JAGDMX010000075.1 GCA_017860725.1 Chloroflexota bacterium
CATCGCTTATGGCACGCACCGGAGGCTTTTCCCCGCACTTACCAACCCGATCACCAAGGATTGACGGTTGAGCATGATGGCGACCGTGTCAGGCTGCAGGGCCCTGTCGAACCAGCAACGGGGATACAAAAATGCGTGGAACTTTTTGTCTCCCCAGATCGTCCAGAGATACATATAAACCATGCGCTAACCAACTGTGGTGTGTGGCCGGTCGAGTTGGCCGGTTGGGCAATAACTCAGTTACCCCTCGGAGGGGTGGCTATCTTTCCGCAGCAGACTCAACCGTTGGATCCCTCCGGGCTTCTGCCCAATAGGCACCTCGTTCTCTGGCCTTATAGCCGCTGGTTAGATCCCCGGCTGAAACTGGCCGACGATTATATAATGATCCATGCCGATCCCGCCTTACCACCACTCAAAATTGGATATCCAAACCGCTCCGGCTGGGTTGGATATCTCAATCATGGTGTCTTATTTATCAAGCGAATTCCGCCATATACACAACAAAGTTATGTGGATAATGGAAGTAATTGTGAAAGCTTTTGCAATAACCGGTTTATTGAGCTTGAAACCCTTAGCCCGCTACATAAGCTTGAGCCTGGCCAATCTATGAATCTGATTGAAACCTGGCAGTTATTCCCTGTCAAAGATACTCCTGAGAACAAGGAAGAGATGGTTCAATTGGTAGAAAAGATAATTGTATGATGCATTCGACCCAACCAACGAGAAAAAATCGATCCTATCGACCAAAGGAAACCCCCAGTAATCCACAAAATCCTAACACCTATCCAGGCTATCAGAATTACGCACCTGCCCCCTACCCACCGGCTACTCAACCCCCCAGACCATCTCGCCGCAGAAACCGAGCCAACCTGGGATGCATCCTTCCGGTGGTCCTGATCTGTGGGATTGTGGGATTTGTTCTGGCAGTTTACCTGCTCTTTCCAGCGAACACAAATATTCTGCTCCTGGGGATGGATTATGCAGACCCATGGTTGACGATAGCACGAACTGACACCATGATTATGTCCAGATTCAACCCGTGGAAACCATATGTGGGTATGCTGTCCATCCCGCGCGACCTTTGGGTAACCATCCCCGGGATTGGCGAAAACCGGATCAATACAGCCCATTTCTTTGCGGAAGCCAATCAAACGGGCAGCGGCCCCTTTGCAGCGATGGATACCATCCAGGCAAATTTTGGCATCCGGCCGAAATACTATATTCGGCTGCGGTTTGAGACCTTTAAGGATATTTTCAATGCCATGGGAGGGGTCGATATCGTTCTGGAAGAACCGACTGCAGGCTATGATGCGGGAAAACATCATTTATCCGGCAATAAAGCACTGGCATTCGCCCGCAATCGTTCTGGCTCGGATGACTTCTTTCGCATGGAGCAAGGACAAATAATCATCAAAGCAGCCTTAAAGCAGATGTTAAGTCCACTCAAATGGCCGCGCATTCCAGCAGTCTTGATTGCTCTCAGTCGTTCTATCGACACCAACATCCCTTTTTGGATTTGGCCCCGGCTTGGGGTTGCTGTATTACGAGTTGGTCCGGATGGGATTGATAATCGAACGATTGGCAGAGAAATGGTCACTCCATTCTTCACAGACCAAGGCGCCAATGTCCTATCTCCAAACTGGGGATTGATCAATTTGGTAGTTGACGAGATGTTTGGTCGCTGACCAGGCCTGGCTGACCGAACAAGAAATGATAGAATGAGTGCTAATGGACATCAAAATTGTCGCCACAAATCGCAAAGCCAGCCACGAATATTTTTTGCTCGAGCGCTTTGAAGCCGGCATTGTCTTGCAAGGTAGCGAAATCAAGTCAATCCGTGCCGGTCAGATAAGCCTCGCCGAAGCCTATGTACGTGTGGATGGCGAGGAAGCCTGGCTGATGGATGCACATATCGCACCGTATGACCATGCAGGTATCTTCAACCATGAACCGCGTCGGCCGCGCAAGCTATTGCTCCACAAGAGTGAAGTCCGCCAACTTTGGGACAATGTTCGCCAAAAAGGGGTCACGATCATCCCTTTGAGAGTCTATCTGAAAGAGGGGCGCGCAAAAGTTGAGGTAGCAATCGCCAAAGGCAAAAAGCTCTATGACAAACGCGAGAGTATTGCCAAAAGAGATGCTGAGCGCGATATTGAACGCAACCTCCGCCGTTAAATAATCCGCATACAAATTTTGCTATGTATGATGAGGCAATAACACAATGTTATCCAACAACTGGGTTGCCCTGATCATCACTTTTGGCCTCGCCTTGGGATGGTTGAGGTTAAATGACTACCTGGCGCACCGAGGCTTTCTGAGCAGCCACCTGAGTCGAAAAATTATTCACGTCGGTACAGGACCGATCTTCGTGATCTGCTGGCTACTGTTCAATGACGCTCCGATAGCGCGCTACCTGGCTGCGCTGGTTCCCCTTGCGTTTACACTCCAATTTCTTTTGATAGGCGTCGGTATCATCAAGGATGAAGCATCGGTGCAGGCCATGTCCCGCACTGGCGATCGCCGGGAGATCTTACGTGGGCCGCTCTATTATGGCATCATCTTCGTTGTCTTGACGATCCTGTATTGGGTAAATTCCCCGATAGGAATGGTGGCGCTCATGTTAATGTGCGGCGGGGATGGGCTGGCCGATATCTTTGGTCGCAGATATGGAAGCCACAAAATTCCCTGGAATCGCCAAAAATCCTGGATAGGATCGTTATCCATGTTCTTTGGCGGCTTAATCTTCGCCATTTTAATCTTGATTCCTTTTATTACGTTTGATTATTTTAACGGTCCGATCAGTTCTTACCTGCCAAAGCTGGCTTTAATCGCCCTACTGGCTACATTAGTGGAAAGCTTACCGATTCACGACCTGGATAACCTGACAATAACCCTGACGGCCGTGATTGCGGGAGAGCTGCTTTTATAGAAAAGGATTGACGGAATAGGTTTATTTTGATAATATTCACCAATATTGATACGTCATACTTCAAGTCTATGAAACTATCGAAAGGTGCTGACCATGCTTGCTGAACAAGTTCAAACCGATTTTGTTACACTGACCCCTGCGGCAGCCCAGGCGGTACAACAACTATTAGAGAAACGCAACCTGCAAGGTTATGCTTTACGTGTGTTCGTCCAGGGTGGTGGCTGCTCGGGCTTCCAGTACGGCATGGCACTGGAGGGAAATATACGCGACGCCGATATTTCCGGTGAGTTCGATGGAATCAAGGTAGTTGTTGATGAGATTTCCATCGATTATTTACGCGGCGCGATGATCGATTACGTTGACGACGTGATGGGCAGTGGTTTTAAGATTGAAAATCCCAATGCTGTTTCATCCTGTGGCTGTGGAAGCTCCTTCCGTACCAAGGATGATGCAGGCTCCAATGGTGACGGCTGCGGCTGTCATTAATTTCCAAGCCAGATAACAGAAAAGACCGGGTGACCGGTCTTTTTTGCTTATGGGGACAGGTTGTGAAACCTTGATCAGGATCATCTCCCGCGCAACAGCGATATCAACACTCCAAACAAACCGACTACAGCCATACCGATTATGATCAGACCCATCGGTAGACGGGTTGGGTTACCAACCAGCGATTCATCCACGAAGGTTGGTAGCACCAGCGGGGGCGGTGCAGTATAGGTCGGTAAGCGGGTCGGTGGAATCTCCACCAGGAACTGGGCTGCCAGTGTAGGATCAATGGTTGGGGTTGTCCTGGGGGTTTGAGTAGGAGGAGGCTCAACAATCGGGACATTCCCTTGCAGATCGACTAGGTCTTTGTAGATCCAGGCGACTCCTCCCGGTACACCCGGGTATGCGATTTGTATCCATTCCCCGACAGTGGTACGGCCAATTGCCGGTACTCGCTGGCCAATTACAAGCACACCAATAATATCATAGCCCATCGTCCCAGGTCCGGATCGAACATTGGCAAATCCTTGCTCATTATCAAGCACCAGCACCCACCCATCGACAGGAGTGCCGGTTACGGTTGGCACCGAGCCTGTAGGGATTTGACCTGGTCTTTCTGCCTGAACTTGTACAATTTGCCAAAGAAACAATAGCCCAAACATCAATCCAGAAATAACCAGGAATATTATTTTTCGTTGTCGCATGAAACCTCCATCTATTCGCTCACCAGCGCTCGAATTGATTATAATCGAGCATTAGAAATGGAATCTTATCACCCGACGCAAATACTTGATCCTTGATGAACCAGCGAATTTATCACGGTAATATAACCACAAAAGACATCAGCCAGGCTTTGAATGCGGAGTTCAATCGCGGTAATTTGCGCGCCCAAGAATTTCGCAATGACAAGAAAATAATTATCCAGATTGCCACACAGGAATGGCTCAGGTCAGGCGGGCATACCGCGTTGAGTGTAGTAATTATTCCAGTAGAAGATGGGGTATCGATTCAACTTGGAAATCAAAATTGGGTCAGCCTGGTTGCCAGCCTTGGCCAGACCGCGATTTCGACTTTGCTCAATCCCTGGAATCTTCTCGGCCGCCTCGATGATTTGGCCCAGGATTACGAAAGCCTCAACCTTAGCGACCAGATCTGGGAGGTGATTGAGAGAACCGTCCAGACCCTGGGAGCCTCTCACGAGCTCTCGGAGCGCTTACGCAGGGTGATGTGCAGCTACTGCCAGACCGCGAACTCTGTTGGAGAATCGAGTTGTGTAGCCTGTGGCGCCCCCTTAGGCATGGTTCAACCTCAAACCTGTCCAAAATGCGGATATGCTGTCCGCCAGGGAGAAATTAAATGTCCCAATTGTGGAAATATTCTGGTAGCTAAGGGGTCTGCAGGATCGTAAGTGTTTTCCTGACATCCGGCAGGAGTTGATAATCTTCGCTTTCCTCTCGTAAATAAAACGGCAGCCATTGCTGACCTTCGGCGCGCGCCTCCAATCGAGATATCAATTTCTCTAAGGATGAGATTGCATCCAGATAACCGATTTCACCAATCAGGTAAGCAGCTAATTTTCTTATCTCGAGCGGCGCCTGGCGATCCGACAGGATGGCAGCCAAATATTCACCGGCCTGAGAACACTCCTTCAAGGTCGCCACCACCTGTCTCTCGATTTTGCGATCATACTCGTACGCCTGTAGAATGAATAAAACCTGACGGCCGCGAATTTGACTCAAATAAGCACTGACGTGCAGGTACACCTCTTCGGGCACATCTTGATCAATCAATTGGGGTCGTAAAAAATCCCCCAACATTTGGATCACCCGGGCGCGCACAGTCAAGTCGGGGTCCACCAGCCGAGTTGCTACCAGATAAGCCACCAGCGGAGAGAGATAGACAGCATTCAGCTCCGTTAACCTGGTCAATCCATCCAGGCGTATTTCAACCTCTGGTGAGGTAATCGCTTCTGCAGCACTCCAGACCGCTGGAAATAATTCCACTGCTCCAACACGGGTGGTAGTCCAGCTAAACAATTGAGGTTGGGTACTTTTTTTCATCTCGGGTAAATTACTCATGGAATAGTCAGCCTTGATCTTCAATCTTCGGTGAGTTACCTACTAACCAATGATCTTTCATAGCAGTAATTAGTCAGCCGATTCAGTTGTTAGATAACTACCAACAATGCAATCCATTTTGCGAATGTCGATACCTACCTGCAACCTGCCAGGATTGACGATAGGATGAATGATGCGCCAGAGGGTAAGTGTGTTTTTATTGTACCCTATGATGAAGTTCTGTGCTAAATAAATATTTTCGTTTTAAATACAATTGCTTGTGCAATTTTTCACATCTAAACGTATAATTAAGCTAGTAACTTATGTCACATTCCGAGAAGGACGTTTGTTACTATACCAGGATTGTGTTCCTGATGATACTAGGTACAAGCACAGATGTGCTGCCATATCGGTATTTAATCAATCTAACAAGGAGGCAGCAGATTCGATACATCGGCCAATTGCGCTAATTTTCTATAAATACCCTGTTCGCTTATTTCGCTGTACAAGGAGATTGGAACCCGTAGTTTTTCAAACTGCCTCACCACCACGAGGAGGTGGCCTTTGACTGCAACTGCCGATACCGTACAAAAAAAGCCTTTGACCTTTGAAGAAGAGGTGATCGCCGCCACACCTAGCGAAGCGCGATTGAAGATTTGCATCCAATGCGGTTCCTGCGGTGGATCGTGTCCTTCGGGAGCCGATATGGATCATTCGCCGCGCACCATCTTCGCAATGGTCAAAGCGGGTATGCGAGACGAAGTGCTGAAGAGCAACACGCAATGGTACTGCGTCTCGTGTTATTACTGCATGGTACGCTGCCCCCAGGAAATTCACATCACGGACATCATGTACACCTTGAAGCGTATGGCAATTCAGGCGGGAAAGTACGATGCCCATGTTCGCGATGCGCCTGAGTTTTCTGAGACATTCATCGATTATGTCAAGAAATACGGCCGCAGTTTTGAATTAGGTCTGGCATCCCGCTACCATCTGGCTCATCACCCCTTGGATATGCCTAAAATGGCCCCGATGGGCCTGGGAATGTGGCGTAAAGGCCGCATGGACCTCGCTTTCAGCCGGAAGCCAATTAAAGGGATCGACCAACTCAATAAGATCCTGGCTAAGGCTGAAGAAATCGGAGGACTGACATGAAATTCGGCTATTACCCTGGATGTTCGCTCGAGAAAAATGCGATCGCTTACAAACAATCAACGATGGCAGTGATAAAGCCGTTTGAAGTCGAGCTGGATGAGATTGATGATTGGAACTGCTGTGGTGCGACCGAATATATCGCCATCAACCTGGTTGGTGCCTACAGCCTGGTAGCCCGCAATCTGGCTTTAGCTGCTCAGCAATCTGCGACCTGGGAGAAGCAGAACGGAAAATTCCAGATGGTTGCTCCGTGCAGCGCGTGCTACCTGAATCTCGGTAAGGCTGAAACCTACCTGGAAGAAACCCCAAAGCTGATGGAAGTGGTTAACGTAGCCCTGGCAGAGGGGAATATGCATTACACGCCTGGTAGTCTACAGGTTCGCCATCTGCTCGATATTGTTGTTAACGACATCGGTTATGAAAATATCGCTGCCAAAGTGACAAAACCATTAAAAGGTCTCCGAATTGCTCCATATTATGGCTGCCTGATCGTCCGACCCGGATTTCAAGCGGTATTCGATGATCCCGAATACCCAACATCGCTGGACAAGCTGATGAAGACCTTGGGTGCTACCGTGGTGGATTTCCCACTAAAAGCGAGCTGCTGCGGCGGTCACATGACTCAAATTAGCCGTACGGTGGCACTGGAAATGATCTATCGCCTGGTTCGCAATGCCGCCGATTACAATGCTGATGTCATCGTCACTCTGTGCCCCATGTGCCAGCTAAATCTGGATGCATACCAGGGCGACGCCAACAAACAATTTGGCACGGACTTGAAAATCCCTGTCTTGTACTTTACGCAGCTCATGGGATTGGCATTTGGAATACCACCCGAGCAGTTAGGCCTTGGCAAAGAATTTGTGGATGCCCGGCCAGCTCTATCCAAGATTGGCGTTGATATCCCGGAAGAACCTCCGAAGAAAAAGCGTCCATCGAAAGAAGAACTGCCTATGCCGCGCATGACGCAGGAGGGATGAGCCATGACTGAAGAAAAGATCGGCGTCTATGTATGTCACTGCGGCACGAATATAGCCGGCACCGTCGATGTCGAAAACGTTGCCAAGTGGGCAGAGACTGCTCTTGCCCATCGTGGTGTCGTGATCGGCCGCGATTATAAATTCATGTGCTCGAGCCTGGGCCAAGAACTGGTTGAACAAGACATCAAAGAATTAGGACTGACTCGCGTCGTCGTGGCTGCCTGTTCCCCGCATCTTCACGAGAAAACATTCCGGACTGCTTGCAAGAACGCTGGCCTAAACCCCTATATGTGCGAATTGGTCTCCATACGAGAGCAAGTTTCTTGGGTGCATACCGACCGGGCTGCTGCGACCGCGAAATCCAAAGCCATGATATCCGGTGGGGTAGAACGAGTGCTCCATCACGAGCCCCTCGAGCCGCTGCGTGTCCCGATCTCCCCACACACCTTGGTAGTCGGCGGTGGCATCGCTGGCATCCAGGCCGCCCTGGAAATTGCTGACGCAGGCTGTCATGTCTACCTGGTAGAACGTGAACCCTCGATTGGCGGGCACATGGCTCAGTTTGATAAGACCTTCCCGACTCTCGATTGTTCAGCTTGCATCCTGACCCCCAGGATGGTAGAAGCAGGCACCCATCCAAATATCACCCTGCTCACCTGGGCAGAAGTAACTCGCGTGGATGGATACGTAGGCAGTTTCACGGTAACCGTCCGCCAAAAAGCACGCAAGGTCCTTACCGATCTATGCACAGGGTGTGGCATCTGTGTGGAAAAATGCCCCAAGAAGGTTATCGATGAAGTTTTCGAAGCCGGCTTAGGCTATCGTAAGGCAGTCTATACGCCATTCCCTCAGGCTGTGCCGAAATATCCGGTCATGGACGTAGAGAACTGCACCTACTTCCAAAAAGGCACATGCCGGGCATGTGAAAAATTCTGTCCGACAGGAGCTATCGACTTCACACAAGAGGATGAGTACATCACGATCGAGGTTGGTAATATCATCCTGGCGACAGGGTATGACCTCTTTGACGCCCGGCGGATACCACAGTATGGTTATGGGCGCTTAGCCAATGTATTTACCAGTCTTGAATTTGAGCGCATGACCAATGCAGCTGGCCCGACAGATGGCAACATTGTCCTGCGTGATGGTGTGAC
>JAGDMX010000423.1 GCA_017860725.1 Chloroflexota bacterium
GCTAGAGCCGCTCCGGACATGGCAAAAGTTCCCAGCACGAGTCCCGCCACCAGGAATATGTGAATGATTTTAGTTTTCATGAATTTGCTCCTTGTGCAAATCATACTGCTACGAAGGTTTGTTAAATGGGAGACGGATGACGCATAATAGCCTGGCGCTCATCCCTTACAAGAAGTATTCGCTTTTGATCTCACTGTGATTGCTATCCAACCGATTTTGTCTATTCCCCTCCTTTCATTCTCAATCTCTGGATATTTTTTTCTCTGTTTCTTTTTTATAGCATAGTCCGGGAAATTGTCCTAGTAACAAATATCACATCTTTGACTATTACGCTTTTCCCATGCCGGCCATCAACGCCGGCTACCGGATAGATGGCGGCGAGCCAGTTCTGCTTCCACGTCTGCCAGCGATAATTCCCTGGCCGCCAGCAATACCAGGCTGTGGTAATACAGGTCGGCCAGCTCTTCCACCAGCCGCAGGTTGCCCTGCGCTTTGGCCGCCAGGATCACCTCCACCGCTTCCTCTCCAATTTTCTTGAGGATTTCATCTTCCCCTGCTGACAGCAGGCTGTTGGTATACGAGCCTGCCACCGGATTGGCCTTACGATCTTCAATAATTCGAAATAACTCATCCAGCATCCTTATCCTCCATTTGGCGGAAAAAGCAGCTTAATGCCCCCGTATGGCAGGCAGGCCCCGCCGGGATTACCTTTAAGAGCAGGGTATCCGCGTCGCAGTCAACCCAGGCTACCATCAGCACCTCGCCGCTATTCGCATGCTGCACCACGGTTGTTAATAACCCCTGCGAATCGTATTTCAAGTTTTCGAGTTCTATATTCTTCCTTGTATTTTCCATATCACCCGTCCCGTTTATACCCCAACCGGCCGGATGGGAATGCCTTGGGCGATCAGGTAGCGCTTTACTTCACCAACGGTTAGATGGTTATCATGAAATAGAGAAGCAGCAAGGACAGCATCTGCCTGCGCCTCCATGAGCACCGCTGCAAAGTCTTCCAGCCTGCCTGCACCACCACTGGCAATCACGGGCACATTGACCGCTTGAGCGACTGCCTTGGTTAACTCCAGATCGTAGCCCGCCAGTGTGCCATCGGCATCCATGCTGGTAAGAAGGATCTCGCCTGCACCCAATGCCACCCCTCGCACCGCCCACTGGATCGCATCGATCCCGGTCGGCGTGCGGCCACCGTGAATATACACCTCCCAACCCTCTGGGCTGCGGCGGCGGGCGTCAATCGCCAGGACGATGCACTGGCTACCAAAACGCCCGGCTGCCTGGCTGAGCAGCCCCGGTGTTTTGACCGCCGCAGTGTTGACACTGACCTTGTCCGCTCCCGCCAGCAGAATCTCCCGGACATCCTCAACGCTACGGATGCCACCGCCGACTGTCAGCGGTAAGAAAACCTGATCTGCCACCTGGCGTACTTTGTCAACCGTCGTCTTGCGACCTTCCGGGCTGGCGGAGATATCCAGAAATACCAGCTCGTCGGCGCCCATTTGATCGTAGGCACGGGCGTTTTCTACCGGATCTCCGGCATCCCGCAGATTGACAAATTTAACACCCTTGACTACCCGTCCATCTTTCACATCCAGGCAGGGAATGACCCGCCTGGCCAGGGTGGATATTTGATTCATAGGCTAATCGCATCCTTTAGATCGATCGTACCTTCGTAAAGCGCCCGCCCGATAATGACCCCGCTCAACCCGGCTTGGCGCACACGCCGGACATCGTCCAGGGTGGCAACTCCACCCGAGGCGATCACCGCCAGCCCGGTCTCCCGGGCAAACTGCTGGGAGGTTTCCACATCCACCCCCTGCCCAAGCCCATCGCGAGCAATGTTTGTAAAAACACAGGCGCGCACGCCCATCTGGTAAAAGCTCCGCCCCAAAACCGCTGGATCCATAGAAGACTCTTCCATCCACCCGCGCAGGCGGATGCGGCCCCCGCGCACGTCTACTCCGAGGGCAACATGCTGATCTCCAAAGAGAGCTACAGCCTGGGTGGCCAATTCCGGCTGCTCGGCTGCCAGCGTTCCTAACACCACCCTGCTGGCTCCTGCTGTAAATGCTCGCTGGATATCTTCCAGGGTTCGCAAGCCACCACCAAATTGGATGTTCGCCCTGAAACTCGCTTCCCGGCAGATTGCTTCGAGCGCTGCATGGTTGGCTTTCTCGGGCTCGCCAAAGGCGCCATCCAGGTTCACCACGTGCAGCCAGAGTGCTCCACTCTCCAACCAGCGGCGGGCTACTACAGCCGGATCATTGCCGTACACCTTCTGACGTTGCGGATCACCTTGTGCCAGGCGCACCACCTGGCCATGGCGCAGATCGATAGCCGGATAAACCGTAAAAGTATCTTCCATCACAGCTCCACGAAATTCCTGAGGATTTGCAGCCCGACCGCCTGGCTTTTCTCCGGGTGGAACTGCACCCCGAACAATCTTCCACGTCCGACCACGCTGGCATAACGCAGTCCGTAATCCGTCACCGCTAATGTATCGCCTGCCTCCACCGGTGCACAGTAATAACCATGGTTGAAATAAGCGTAGCAACCATCTTCCAGTCCAGCCAGCAGCGGCGTCCCCTGCAGCGGGTGAAGCTGATTCCAGCCGGTTTGCGGGACTTTTAATCCCTCTCCGGAGAAGCGCCGAACGGTTCCTGGCAATAAACCCAGACCAGGTTGGGATGGTGCTTCCTCACTGGCTACAAAAAAAAGCTGCATGCCCAGGCAAATGCCGAGTATAGGCACCTGTCCCTGTACGACCTCAGTAATTACCTCGATCAGGCCACGATCAACCAAGCCAGTCATACCGTCGCCGAAGGCACCGACCCCAGGCAGGATCACCTTATCTGCCTGGCGGATTTCGTTAGCATCGGAGGTCAGCACAATCTCACCGCCCACTGCTGCCAGTGCCTTCTGCACTGAGCGCAGGTTGCCGATGCCATAGTCAATTAAGGCAATCATGCCAGGCTGCCTTTCGTGCTGGGGATGGCTTCACCCCGCCTCGAGTCGATCTGTGTTGCGCTATCCAGTGCGCGGCCGAGCGCCTTGAAGAGCGCCTCCGCCTGATGGTGGTCATCCCGACCATAAAGAACCCGGGCATGCAGGTTGCAGCGCGCTGTGACTGCCAGAGACTCGAAAAAGTGAGGGAAAAGGCTGGTGGGCACTCCACCCACCTGGGGCGTGTGCCATTCAGCCTGAACCACCGCATAAGGGCGACCAGACAGGTCAAGTGCCACGAACGCCAGTGTTTCATCCATTGGCACATATGCCGAGGCGATGCGCAAGATATTTCTGCGATCTCCTAATGCCTGGTCGATAGCCTGACCCAGCACCAGGGCGATATCCTCAACGGTGTGATGGACATCCACCTGTAGGTCGCCGCTAGCCTTCACTTCCAGGTCAAATAGACCATGCACTGCAACGTGATTCAGCATGTGATCAAGGATGCCAATCCCAGTTTGGACATCGTGCTGTCCGCGTCCATCCAGATTGATGTTGATTAAAATCTCGGTCTCCGCAGTCTTTCGACGAACTTCGGCTATACGCATGACTTATACCTCCTTGAGTGCTGCCAGCAGGGCGTCGCTGTGTTCCGCTTTTCCTATACTGATACGGATATGATCCTGCAATCCAGGCTTGTTGAAATAACGCACCAGG
>JAGDMX010000424.1 GCA_017860725.1 Chloroflexota bacterium
AATTAAATATCCAACAGTGGTATGAATAATCGGGGAGGGCAAACTATCTACCTCATCTAATAGTGGAAGGGGGTTTTCATGTCGTTTGGATGCATACCCCCCGATTCTACCGCTTAATTCAGCTTGTCAGAAAACCTGCAAGCAATCGTCCAGCCTGCAGGTTTTCTGACTATCAACATCGGGTGCGGCAGTTCTGTAATGAAGCGAATCCCTTCCTTTGCACTGGTTATTGGCTATTGGCTGAGACAAAAGGCAGAAAATAAGTCAGCCCACCCTCCGCGATGCCGGTCGGATTCTGCAAAATCAAAACCCAATCCTGGGAATCTGGTGCATGGAACGAATGCTCAGCGCCACCAATAACCTGGTTGACGTTATGCCTTTCGCCAGTGCGCGGGTCGATCCAAGAAACATTGTAGGTCGTGTTGGCTCCTGGCAAATCCACCGAAATGGAACCACCAGTTGGCAGGTAGATCGCGTAGACTACCCCATGTCTGCCAAAGCAATACGTGCCACTTCCTGATACCAAGCTATCACAAGGCTGCATCGCATGGAACGGTAAAGACTCAAGGAGCTCGCGCACGTGGCGCATGTCTTCCAGCATTGGCGCCAAATCCTGAAATGACAACGTGCCCCCCTGACCGTAGACATCGTAAAAATGCAACTCAAAGTTCCCCCCACCGAAATAAACCGGGTAGAGCACTTTGCTGCGCAGCTTGAAGCGTGTGGCCTCTGTCACCTGAGTGACACGCGGCAACTCATCGATCATGATTGGGATGGGCCGTCCAGCAGATGCGCTACGTTCACGGTGCAATATAACCACGCCATTCTGATCGCCAAGTTCCGTCCTCGTGAAATCTTTGCCACCGTCAATCGGCTGGATACTGGTTGTGTCAAAGTTACCATTGCCGAAAAAGGGCCAGATCGGCAAGCGGTGCACTGCCACTGGATGATCATAAGTATCCAGGTTTTTCAACTTACCTGCCAGGTCAATCTGCTCCTGATTGGTGTAAATCTCATTGGCCTCTTCACCGATGTTCCAGATCAACGCTGGATGGTGACCAAAGCGCGCCACCATCTCACGATAATACAGATCATGGTTAAAGCCGTCCCAGGCGCTATCGTCGGTCAAGACGATATGCAATACGATCCCTTTGGCCTGAATGTAGGTGAATAAATCTTCCCATTGTTGCAGCTTGGCGACATCAAAGGTGTCACTATTCGCCTTGGCTTCATCCTGGGTTTCGCCTACCCAGGGCCAGGTATCCCGATCGTCTCCGTCGATATTCATGGTAATGATGTAGATTGAGTTGACCCCTTTACTGCTCAGGTAATCCACGGCAGCTTTCTTGGCGTTCCAATCTCCGATCGCATCTCCCAGGAAATTCTCAGGGTCATCAATGCCAGCCTTGATCCAGTATTCCCCGTTGCTGAAACGCAGATAATATCCGCCATCGTATCTCAAAGTTCCCAGGACATTGAAATCATCTGCCGGCTGATCGGTAGCAACCTGAGCATTTGCAGTAGGGGTAACCTCAAACTGACCACCATAGCCAGCCAGCTTGATCTCTGAGCTGGTGGAAACGAATTTCCATTGTCCTGGAGCCTCCGGCCTAAAGCGCACTTTCCAAACAGTGCCATGCATTCCACCTGCTCCATCACCATCAAAGAAAGCCGGCACCTGGTACACCTGCCCATCAGGTCCGCTGAAGACAACATCAACTTGTACTCGGAACGGATTGGCTGTCTGATTGGTTCCATCTGCAAGTGGTCCTTCCAAAACAATCTCAACCCGAGAACCTTGAGAGTATGTCCCAACCTGACCCAGATCATTCACAACAACTGGCAACGGATTTACATCGGTTGGCGACTTGGAAGGCTGCTGTGAGGAGGTCTCAGCCGGAACCTGAGACGCAGCCTGGGAGGCCATCTGGCGCGGTGTCTGAAACAGCGTGTTCGAAGGCTCTCCAGAAGGTTCTGCCAATATCACGCCTCCAGGCACTTGCATAGTGTTGGCCCCACTTGTCGAGGTCAAAGTTGGGATAAACTCGCCACGAAGCAGCGTCAATCCGATGAACAGCGCAATTACCGCAACCAGTGCAATAATAATGATCCAGTTATTTGGTTTTGTATGTTTCAATTGGAAAGTTCCTGTTTTGGTCAAGATCATTGCAGGCCTCCATCAATTAGGCTAGGGTGTCAGGTTACCTAATTTAAGGGGGCAAGCCACGATCGTCAATAGCGCTATGGTACCACTATTTTTTTTACAATTTATTTTGCATAAGGGGGATTGCAACCCTACCTTGTACTCGTTAGCTAGAGATTAAATGGTTAAGCTGCCACACCAGATAACCCAACACAATTTTGGAATAAATTCGTTGTAGAAAGACCGGCAAGTTGGACTCCTCGGTTCCATAAGTGTGGTTGGCGAACGGCACAACCTTCCATCCAACCAGCGTAGGACAACGCTCACGGGTATTCTGATATTGAATCCGCATTGGCTCTTTTCCATCGTCAAATCCGGCAAACACAAAGGCAATTGGCGCGGTCGGACAGGGATCCGTGATAGCCTGAGACATAAACTGCGAGCCTTCCCGAATGAATTGCTCCCGCGAGACAGTCACGCCGGTGTTCTCCTCAAATTTGCGCAGATACGCCATCATTTTCCGGGGATCCGTCGTCACAGATTGCCAATCTCCCAGGCCAATGGGGATTACCAGCCGATATGACCCCTGACTGGCTGCATTCGCTACCTGGGCTGCGCCAAAGGAGTGACCGATCAGGATTATTTGATTTTCTGTAATCCCTTTTCGATCAATAAGATAATCTACAGCTGCCTGGATGTCTTCACTGCGATCCAGGATTCGCTCGTTTTCAACCATTCGATCGTCCGCCGAACCGGCAAATCCGCGAAAGTTGATAGCCAAGACCCCTACATCTTTGGGCAGATTGTTCAAAATTTGCGTGTAAAGTGGATGCGTTACACCTTCTTTGCGATTGCCATGACCAAATATAACCCAAAGGTCGCCTGTTCGATCCACATCTGACAGATATGCTGTGAGCTCATATCCATTTGCAGGGATACTGACTTCCTGATACGGGCGGGACCCCGACAAGTATAGAAACGGCGCTGCGATAACAATCGCACCCAACGAAACCACCCCGCACAAG
>JAGDMX010000425.1 GCA_017860725.1 Chloroflexota bacterium
AGGTCAACACCGGACCGTATAAAATTTCGGCAGAGCTGGTCGGCTCGGATTCAGGCTCATCCGTAATTTCCGAGAAAACCGTCACTGTGGAACCTTATGTTCTGCCAAAGTTCCAGGTGGATATCGAAACCGATCGTACGTATTACCAACCTGGCGAGATGGTACGCGGCAGCTTGCAAGCGGATTACTTCTTTGGTAAGCCTGTCTCCGAGGCACAAGTTGAGCTGGTGGGCTACACTTTTGATGTCCAGCGCAACGATTTCATCTCCTTACAGGGCCAGACGAATGAAGACGGCAATTTTGAATTTGAGTTCCAGCTCCCAGAGTATGTTGCCGGCAGCGACCTGGACGGTGGCCGTGGACGTGTCTACCTGCAAGCCAACCTGACCGACCAGGCGCAGCACACCGAGATTTCGAATACATCGCTACCGGTGGCGGGGAGTTCCCTGGTTATTGAGGCTGTCCCAGAAGGTGGGCGTTTCCATCCTGGGTTGGAAAATATACTGTATGTGTTGACGAGCTATCCTGATGGATTACCGGCAGAAACAGATCTAAATATAACTTTTTACGAGAATGGACAAACGGTGCAGGCAAGTACCGGCTCCTATGGCCTGGCGGAAGTGAGGTTTACCCCCCAGAATCCCTATCAGCAGCTCTCCATTCAGGCTGGCGACGCGCAGGGCAACGGGACGCAGCGCGATTTCTACTTCGAAGGCGAGTATGCCGAGGAAACCGTCCTGCTGCGTACGGATCGTCCTGTGTACCGGGTTGGGGATGCCATGCAGTTATCCATTCTAACCTCGCAGCCGAGTGGCACAGTTTACCTGGATATTGTCCGCGAAGGACAGACCGTCAGCACACGTAGCCTGGAGGTGACGGACGGTCACAGCGAAGCCGCGGTGGATTTGACCACCGACCTGTTCGGCACCCTGGAGCTGCATGCCTATAAAATCACACCTTATGGGAGCATCACCCGTGACACACGCCTGGTCGTCGTGGATCACGCCGATGATTTGCAGGTGGCATTGTCACCCAGTCAAGAGACTTATCGCCCAGGCGACACGGCTAACCTGGGTATCCAGGTTAATGGACAGGATGGGCAGGGGGTTCAGTCCCTGCTCGGATTGGCGATCGTAGACGAGTCAGTCTTTGCCCTGGCAGAGCAGGATCCCGGCTTTGCCAAGCTATATTTCATGCTGGAGCAAGAGCTGCTTCAACCCAAATACGATCTGCATGGCTATAGCATGACCGACCTGGTAAGCGGCCTGCCGGAGAAAGACCCCGATTTGATCACGGCCGTGGAGACAACCGCCGAGGCTTCCCTGGCGGCTGCCCTGGCAGCCCCCGGTGCACTGCCCTTCCGGATGAATGCCAGCTCGGCGATGCAGTTCGTCGAAAGAGCGTACCAGCAGCAGCAGGAGTATTTCAACATTTTGAGCAAAGTCCTGTTTGGACTGTTGATCACCCTAGCGGTTGCTGTACTGGTTCTGAGCGTAGTGAGCCTGCGCCGAGAGCGCCGCCTGGGGCGCGGCCTGGCATTGGCCGGTGGCTTGTTCTTGCTGCTCCTGTTGATACTGGCTGCCTGGTTGCCCGGCAACACCTGGTCAAATAGCTGGTTGTACCAGTGGGCGGGAGGCTGGCTGATCCTGGCGCTGGTGGTGGTTGGGCTGGCAGGCTACATCACTTTAATCGTGATTGCCTGGCGGCGTAAGGACAGCTTGCTAGGCTGGAGTCTGCTTTTGCTGCCTCTCATCCTGCTATTCGGTTTCTTCCTGGTGTTTGCTGCCTATCAATCTGACTTGAATGTGGGTAATTCCACCCTGATCCCGCTGGTGGTTGCGGTAGCGCTGCTGCCGTTGGCATATCTGTTGCGTTTTGCGGATTTCAGCTTATCCGGAAAAACCCTGCCGGCGTTAGCAAGCCTGGCTTTGGCAGTCGGATTGATCCTTGGGTTATTCCCCTTGGTGGTTAGCACCGGCAGTCTATCTATCGGACCCGAATTACGCCTATTGACAAACCAGCTCGATGCGGTTCCGCCACCGATGATGGCTGTGGAAGAGGCGATGCCTATGGCTGCCATGGCACCTATGCCGACCGAAGCCCCGGCTGCGATGGATTTACAAATGCCGGTGGAAAAAGAGGCTTTGGAAGGGGCATCTCAATCGACGTCTGCTGCGGCAGCAGAGCCGCCTCGCCTGCGCCAGTACTTCCCGGAGACGATGCTTTGGCTGCCGGACGCGATCACGAATCCGGATGGATCTCTGCTGCTGGATGTGCCGGTGGCGGATAGCATCACTACCTGGCGGATATCCGCTCTGGCGTCCACGCAGGATGGCCGCCTGGGATCGACGACGGCTCCCCTGCGTATCTTCCAGGATTTCTTCATTGATCTGGATCTACCGGTCGCCTTGACTGTTGGGGACGAGATCGCCGTGCCGGTAGGAGTATTCAACTATCTTCCGGAACCGCAAACCGTAAGCCTTGAACTTGAGGCTGAAGATTGGTTTGAGCTATTGGATGAGCCGGTCAAGACGATCGACATTGCCGCAGGAGATATTGGCGTAGTATATTTCCGGGTGCGGGCGCGTGACTTTGGTCGCCAGCCATTCCAGGTAACCGCGATCGGCTCCCGGCTGTCCGACGCCATCCGTAAGGATGTACAGGTTTACCCGGATGGCAAACCTTTTGATATCAGCCGATCCGATCGGCTTACCCCGGGTACACCGGTTCAGGAGACCATCCCATTCCCGGCAGACACGATCGCCGGTACGCAGGCGCTGGCAGTAAAGATTTATCCCGGTGTGCTGAGCCAGGTGGTGGAAGGCCTGGACAGCATATTGCGCATGCCGAACGGTTGTTTCGAACAGACTTCCTCGACTACCTACCCCAATGTGCTGGTGTTGGATTATCTCAAATCCACCGGGCAGGTTTCGCCGGAAGTGCAGCTCAAAGCCGAAGAGTATATCAACCTCGGCTACCAGCGGCTGGCAACCTTCGAAGTGGATGGTGGCGGTTTCTCATTGTTCGGGGACGCACCCGCCGACCGGATGCTCACGGCATACGGCTTGCAGGAATTTGCCGACATGAGCCTGGTCTACGAGGTAGATCCTGCCTTGCTGGAACGGGCTGCGGGTTGGCTGCTTTCCCAGCAGCAGGGCGATCTGCCGGTGACCGCTTACGTGACCTGGAGCCTGGTAGAAGCCGGATACCTGGACGATACCGGAACACAGAAAGCTTTACAGTACCTGTGGGAGAGCCAATCTCAGGCAGAGGATGCCTATGAATTGGCACTGGTCGCCAATGCTTTGGTTGCTGCAGACCTCGAGTCAGATGGCAAAATCACGCCGGCAACCC
>JAGDMX010000426.1 GCA_017860725.1 Chloroflexota bacterium
ATTTATCTCCTCTAAAAAATAATATGGTTATTTTCTTACCCAGGCTTTGTCAAGAACCGACACTACCGCCGGAATTAGAGAGCCAAATCGTCCTTCCCCTACCGGTAAATCGGGTTCATTGGCAATATGAAGTGCTGTTAAGCCGTGCATGATGGCGATAATCAGGTCAGTGACTTGCTTTTCATTGAGGTCCGTATCAACTATGGGAAGCAGTTTTGAGACGCGTTCAGTAGACTGGTGAAGCATCCCAAAGCTGACTTGCAAACTCTCGGCGGAAGGCACAAATCCCGGAACAGGACGTTCGAAGCAAAGCTGGTAGAGCTCAGGGTTTTCCAGCGCAAATTCCATATATCCTTTGATAACGAGGTGCAGTTCCTCTTGCCAGTTCTGAGCACCTTGAATTGTTTCAGTCAGGTATTCGCCAAAAAGGGTAAATCCATAACGGAACAAGGCATCGTATATATCCATTTTGCTGGAAAAGTAATGGTAGAGCGAAGGCGCACGCATATCCAGCCGCCGGGCTAATTCCTGCATGGAGAGTGCAGCAACGCCTTCAGTGCGCATAATTGTGCGGGCAGTATCCAGGATCCTGGCAATCATTACATCCCGCTTGTGTTGGCGATAGGGTGATATCAAGTTCGTCATGCGGTTTCCGTCCCTCGAATAATCTAATACTATTAGATTTTCTAATTATATTAGATAAATTGATTTTGTCAAGGTCTTTTAGGCAAAATGGAATAACGCCGCTCTTCATGGCGTTGGGGATGACCTTCCGGATTAATCCTGACGAGTAACAGCCTGGTATGGAGGATCACTGTATAATAAGCTGCAGGCGGGGTGTTCGTGTCCGATATCGGTAATCCGGCTGGTGCATTTTGTAATACTTTATTATCGTGAACTCGGGATAAAAGGATTTTGGGTTTATTTTGGGCGGAGCCGCCCAAAATAAACCCAAAACGCCCCTTTTTTCCTTATCCCGAACTGACGTTTATTATATTAATAACGCATGGAGGTGGAAGGATGGCACTTGAACAAAGCGTTTTTAGTAGAAACCGCGCTTCAACAGAGCGCATGCGAGCTTTAGCAAGCAAATTGAGTGATGAGGCGATGCGCACCCGGGTGGGGGAGCATTGGGATGTGGCGATCGTGTTCGCTCATCTGGCATTTTGGGATCGACGGGTCATGTATGTGCTCGACATGACCGAGCGCGACGGCAAGCTTTTTATCCCCGAGATCGACATCTTTGTGAATGACCTATCACTGCCGCTTTGGGCAGCAATTCCACCTCGCCAGGCAGCCCAGGTTGGCATTGAAAATGCCGAGCAGCTCGACCGGCGATTGGAGACCTTCCCGCCGGCGCTGCTGGAAGAGATTTATGCCTACAACAAGCGCTGGGTCGATCGTTCGCTGCACCGTGGTGAGCATCTGGATGAGGCGGAAGCGGGGCTTAGCGCCCGGGCTGCGTGAGCTCTCCTTGTAGAGCTTCTGACGAAATTTCGACGATTGGTTACGCCCGGCGATTAACGGATCCCTGGGGTTGCCGGAAGTAGAGTATCTGGTTTCAATCTAATGGCGATCCAGGTGCGCCTGTCCGTCTATCCCCAACATTCATAGTACGCTCCCGTTCCTGCATCAGGCATACCGCTAACGATTCACCGTGCCCAGGGTTTCGCCTGAATGGATTCGGATAACCCCTCGTGATAGATATCCAGGCTTGTAATAGCCTTCTCAGTCCATGGATAATCCAGGCTCATGCTGGCCCAATCGATAGCCGCCACCTGGCAGAACACCCTTCCTACACCCGCCAGTTTCTCAAGGGTCGAGAAGTTTAGGTTTGGCCAGTGGTTTTTGACCATTGAATGATACACGGTTAGGTCCACCAGGGGCGTTGGGAAACGATGATCTGTCGCCAGGTCAGCGGCTGGAACTCCCCAACCTGCCATTTCCCAGTCCACCGGAAATAGTATTATTTCATTCTGATCATAGAGAATATGTATGTTTTTGGGCTGAAAGCCGCCGTGTGCCAGTGTGGAAGGAGCTTGTTCGCAGAACCTTGCAATTTGGTCCCAGTGTGTTTCTAGGATATCACATATCGAGACCACCTTTTTCATAAGGGCTATGTCATCTGTGGTAAGTGTAGGGTTGTCGAGATTCTGCAAGATCCTCTCCCGACCTTTATGCAGGTGCTCCAGATAATGACGGGGGCCCCGTTCGGGAAGGGAAATGACTGGAGCCAGGCCGGCCGAAGCAGTATGCAGACTCCCTAGCCAGTGTGCTGCAGCTTTTCAATGCTGGTCATTTTCTGTCGAAAACCGCTCCTCACCCACATCCCCAGGAATAGCCAGCAGAACTCGTCTTCCTCTTCTAAGTTATGGGCGCTTTTGTCCTTTAGCTCGGAATGGGAGAGGCTCACCATGCATCAAAACCACACCTCATTGAAAGATGCCTCAACATTGCTGCTATCGGATGGCGGGTTAGCCCGCAACCAAAACCCCGGTTACCGGTCTCCCAACCCGGTCGGACTGAGCAGGGACAATCCGCCACCCGAGGGATTAATCACAAAAAGGATGCGTCACCGACACATCCGGCGAGCTGAAAATCGTTCGCGATTACTCCGTCGGCGCTGGAATAACGCCGAGCTGTTGCATCAGGCTGAGATGATCGCCTACAGTCCAATGCGCGGCGAGCTTGCCATCTTTGACGGTGAAGATGTCGATATTGTCGAAAACAACTTGCTTGCCGGTCGGCGGGATACCCATGAAATCGCCCAGGTGGGTGCCGTAGAAGACTTTGTACGTCATCACCCGGTCGCCTTCAGCCAGTTGCTGTTGAATCTCGAAGCGCAAGTCGGGGAAAGCGTTGAACAGGTAAGCGAAGAAGGGTCTCACGCCCTCTCGCGTGGGCGGGTTCGCCCTGCCGCTGTAGTCGACGAAATCGGGACTGAACATTTCATCAATGAGGTCCGGGTTGTGCTGGTTTTGCATTTCCTCGACAAAGCGGCGCACAATATCCTTGTTCTCCTGCAGAGTCATCGCTAGCTCCTTTCGTTTGTCTCAACGGTTGATTCGCTGCCACGTCCAGGGTATCATAATGCTGTCAAACATTTGTCAATAGTCCTGGGCAACAAGGCGGGCTACATCAGCAAGTCGTTGGCCTCTTT
>JAGDMX010000007.1 GCA_017860725.1 Chloroflexota bacterium
TTGACCACTGCAATCCCAAACTCTCTGGCGGCTGTCAGGTCAATATTATCCACGCCTACCCCGGAACGGCCGACCACTTTCAGCCTGGCAGTCGATCCAAGCAGGCTGCGCGTGACTTTCGTCCTGCCACGCACAATTAGTGCGTCATACTCTCCTAATATCGCCTGGAGTTCTTCCGCAGGAATACCTTCTCGATCTTCCACCTGTGCTGCCGCGCGTAAAATCGTCTGGCCATTCTGCTCCAGGCCATCGGTCAATAGGATTTTCCATTCAGGCATACATACTCCAAAGATGAATGATACACTCCCGGCGGTGCGCAGGAGCCAGCGTCACTGCGGCCGGGCTAATCATCACGCGGTTGGTGTACGCGACAATACGATGACCCATGCAGAGCCCGGTTTTTGCACGGCGCGCCGGAGCGGGTGAGCGCCTGGCACATCTCAGCAAGGGTCGTTTGTTCGAAACCGGGATACTCGGGGCGGTCAGGCGGGGTGCCCCAGCGTTTGAGCATCTCGAATTCATCTTGAAAATCCACAATAATCTGTTCCGGATCCGGCACCAATCCCGCATCGGTAGCAAAGCCGATAATCACATCCCCATTGTAGCTGAAGATACTTAACCCCAAGCCAATATTTACCGCGGTTGGTACCCAAAAAATGAAGGTGTCTATCGGCTCGCCCGCCAGGTAGACCGCCTGGCGTGGTCCAGGTACATTGGTCATAATCGCCGTACCCTTTAAACTAAAAATCATCGCAAGGACGTGCTCGAGCTGCACCGGTGTATAGCCCATCACACCGAGAATACCATAAGCAACAACCGCTTCCGGAGTATCCTTAATCATATCCATGCGCTTCTTTAATGTCACCAGCCGTTCGAGCGGATCTCGGATGCCAATCGGCAAAGCAAGATACACCAGCCCGAAGCGATTACCGAGTGTATTGGCTTCTTCAGGGCGGCGCAGGTTGACCGGGATCATTGTCCGAATATTCACCCCTTCAACAGGTTCACCGCGATTTTCCATATATCGCCGCAGGGCACCAGTCATCGCCGAGAGTAGAATATCGTTGATCGTACCACCCATCTTGTACCCAACTGTCTTAACTTCATCTACTTTGATCGCCTTAGACCAAGCCACCTTTTTTTCTATACCGCAATTTTGCTTGTATAACGTCTTTGGATCAGGTGGGATGAGCAAGAGCTTTCCCAATGCTAGCGCACTCTTCGTACCATAATTTGCCGCCTCTGACAGCCTCGAAGGTGTGAACATCGTCTCGATCCCTTCATGCACCAGATGCGAGGCAGCCCGCCAATTGCGATTGGCTGTCTTGACTGTTTTGACCGCCGGGTACATCAGGCGGGCCAGTGGACTCAGGTTGATTTCCTGCTTATGCTGTTCGGGGAGACTGGGCCAGGGTGCATCCGGCGATTCGTCCGTCAGGGAAAGTAATACCTGCATGAGCGCAATTCCATCTGCAATGCAGTGATGCAACCTCCCGATCAAAGCACTGCCTTGGCCAAAGTTTTCCAGGTATACCAGCTGCCATAACGGCCGGGTTGGATCCAGGGGTACGCTGACCAGCCGGCTCATTAATTCTTGTAGCACTTGCAGATCCCCGGGATCTGGCAGCCGGTCGCGCAACAGATGGCGATCGATATGAAAGTCTGGATCAAATTCCCAATGCGGCAATCCCAAGCGGTTTTCTGGCTCGCGCACCCGCTGGCGAAAACGGTCAAAGGTCAGCATGCGCGCTTCAACCGTCACTTTCAAGCGCTCGAAATCCAACGGTCGGTCGAAAGTCATAACCCCATTGATCACCACCAGGTTCGTTGGCGTGTCCATATGCAACCACGCAGCATCCACACTGGAAAAAGGTTCGCTGTGATCCTTTTTAGAGCCCATCCCGACCTCCTCACCTAGAATAATTAGTGGGTTGATTATACTAAACCATATATGATCAGGGGAGATTGACAATGTAGAATATAATACATCAGCTATCCAATAACTCTAATGAGGCGCATGTGAACTATATTGTTGTATTAATTACAGCACCTGATCTGCAAATCGGTCGGCAAATCGCGAATTTATTGCTGGAGAGCAAATTAGCTGCTTGCGTTAATATTGTACCCGCGATCCACTCCTTATACACCTGGGAGGGTAGTATTCACGATGACCAGGAAGCGTTATTAATCGTCAAGACCCGCGTGGATTTACTTGCTGATCAATTGATCCCTGCGGTCCAGGCCATCCACCCCTACGACTTGCCTGAGATTATTGCCTTACCCATCGTCGCGGGTTCGCTACCCTACCTAAATTGGATCGGATCAGTTACGAAAAGCCCAGACTCCGCCTCATAGAATGTAACCAGGCAGCCGGTTGGATGATTTCTCGGCTGCCTGGCTGTCATTCATTTGTAAGACACCATTACTCGTACCTCAGCGCCTCCACCGGCTCCAGGCTGGCTGCCCGATTCGCCGGATACAGGCCGAAGAACAGCCCGACTGCAGTCGAGAACAGTGTGGCCAACAAGACCACGTCCAGGCCGATGGAAGGACTGATAGGCGTTCCACTTGACTCGGCAACCTTTCCCACGGCAAAAGCGATCGCCCAACCGAGCAGGATGCCAATTAATCCTCCAATCAAGCTAAGTAAGGAGGATTCCACCAGAAACTGGACCAGGATATCTACCCGCCGGGCACCCAATGCTTTACGCAGGCCGATCTCACGTGTGCGCTCGGTGACGGAAACCAGCATGATATTCATAATGCCGATACCGCCGACCAACAGGGAGATAGCTGCAATACCCCCTAGGAAAATTGTCAAAACGTTCGTAATCGTACGGGCAGTGTCCAGGAAATCTTCCTGAGTAAAAATTGAAAAGTCATCGGCACCAACCTCTGTACGGTGACGAGAGCGTAAAATCTGGGCAATTTCTTCGCGCGCCTGGGGCACCGAACCGGCATCAATTGCCTGGGCGAAAATGGTGTCCACTCGATTGCGCGGGTTGCGAATGATCAAGCGAGTTTGGGCGGTTGTCAGTGGCACCAAAATCTGGTCATCCTGATTGCCAAAAGAGGAGCCGCCGACTGACTCCAGGATTCCAATTATCCGGAATGGCCGCCCTTCAATGCGCACTGTTTCGCCTACAAGGCCTGCCTTTCGACCGAAAAGTGCTTCAGCTGTCGCAGGACCTAGCAAGGCTACCGAAGCCTGCCCAAGCAAGTGCTCCTGATTGATAAATTCACCCTCAGTGACATTAATATTACGCAATGGCCCGTAATCCGGGGTGACCCCGTTGATGACAGTTACAGTGTTTTCTCCACCGGCTGTGACCTTACTATTACTTTGCAGTACAGGCGCTACACCTGCAATGGAGGGGGCTTGAAATGGATCATTAATCGCCTGGGCATCGCCCAGAGTAAGCGGCTTGGGATTGCGGATTTCCCCATTCATTTCACGGAACACAAAGATCAGATTCGTGCCAATCCCTTGGATTGACCCGGTGATGGTTGCCTCGGCACCGCGCCCGATCGATAGCATGGAGATCACCGCCGCCACACCGATGACAATACCCAGGATCGTTAATCCGGAGCGCAGCTTGTTTGTCGCGAGGCTTTCCAGGGCTTCAATCAGCGATTGAACAAACACCATGGCTAACTCTCGACTTTCCCATCCAGGATATGTATCGTTCGGTTTGTATGCGCCGCAACTTTTGGATCATGCGTAACAATAATCAGGGTTGTGCCGCGCTCCTGGTTGAGGCTGAGCAACAGACGCATGATCTCCTCACCGGATCGGCTGTCCAGATTGCCGGTCGGCTCATCCGCCAGGATAATCGACGGATTGTTCACCAGCGCCCGTGCAATGGCCACCCGCTGCTGTTGCCCGCCGGAAAGCTCGCTGGGCCGATGGTGAATTCGATCCGCCAGGCCTACCGCTTCCAATGCTTCGCGGGCGCGCTCTTTGCGGCCGCGCGAGATCCCGGCATAACGCATGGGCAGCTCGACGTTTGCCAGAGCGGGTGCCCGGCTAAGTAGGTTAAAACTCTGGAAGATAAAACCTACTTTGCGATTGCGAATCGATGCTAATTGATCGTCCTTCATAGCCGAAGCCTTTTCACCATCCAGGTAATATTCCCCGGATGTCGGCCGGTCCAGGCAGCCAATGATATTCATCAGAGTCGACTTGCCGGACCCGGAAGGTCCCATAATGGCAATCGCCTCGCCGCGAGCGATCTGCACCGAAAGGCCGCACAAGGCGTAGACCTCTACTTCACCCATCTTATAGACCTTGGTCAGGTCTTTAGCTTCAATGACCCAATCAGACATAGCTTTCCTAGAATGGAGGGCCGCCGCCCTCAAACTCTGCCGGTGGATTCAGTATAATCAGGTCGCCTTCTTTGAGGTCACCGCTACGCACCTCACTCATCGTTTCCGATGAGGCGCCTAACTCAATATCCACTGGCACAGGCTTGCCATCCACCAGGATATAGACGACGCGGTTACCTTCTCTAAGACGCACTGCTCGGTTAGGCACCTGCAGGACGTCATCCAGTTGGGTGACGACAAAGTTTACTGCCGCTGTCATCCCTGGGCGCACATTTTGATCGGGATCTTGGAGTTCTACCGTGACAATATACTCCACCACCCCCTGTGTCGATGTGCCCACTTCCGCCACTTGCGAGACAATACCCTGATAGCGCTTATCCGAGATGGCATCGAACGTCAGCTCAACTTCCTGACCCAGGGTGATTTGATTGATATCCACTTCGGGGACGCGTACGTCCACCAACAGCCGCGAGAGATCATCTAGTCGGAAAGACGGAACATTCGGGGATACCTGGTCACCGGGTTTGAGGCTCACCTCAGTGAGCGTACCGTTAAAGGGGGCTGCCAAGTGTGCTAAATTCAAGGTTGCCTGGGCGGCTGCCACACGTGCTTCGGCTGCCCGAATATCCTCCGGATCGGGTCCCTGCTGGTAAGTCTGGTAATCTTTGGTTGCGTTCTCCAGGTTGGCTTCGGCAACTTCCAGCCCCAATACAGCCTGCAGGCGGCGAACGGCGGTATCAAAATCACTCTGCGCTCGATCCAGTTCCTCCTTAAGCCGCTCGCGGGCTTCATCAGCCTCCGGGGCATATTTATATGGCTCAAAGGCTCGCCGGGCGTCCGCCAGGCGCTCACGCATCACGTCATAGGCTTCAATCGGCTCCATATCCTTCTGATTGGATGGGACACTTAAATTGTCGAGGTTATACTGAGCATCCCGCACCTGATCAGCAGCCTGGGCTACCCGGCTCAGCGCATCCGATTTGGCGTTCTCGGCATTGGTGTACAAATCCTCCAATGTCTGCTGGGCATTGATCAGTTCTGCTTTTGCCAGAATGACATTTTGGGGGAGGGAGGTTTGCGCCAGTTCGGCCAGCACCTGATCCGCCACAACTTGATCACCAACCTTCACTTTAACATCTTCCACCTTACCGGTGGTTTGCCAGTTCAACAAGGCGGTCTGGTTGGCATGTACCTGACCGGTGGCTCCAATGCTGGCAACCAGGCTGCCGTGCTCGGCGGTGACGGTCTGGTAACTTTCTAGAAGCTGGGCTGCCCGGTTGTCCTGGGCGCGTTGGAACAGGAACCATCCAGCCACACCGAGCAGAACAATAATTACGATGATCCAGATTGCTCTTTTCATAAATCTATTTATACCTTCTCATGATAATCTGATCGAGTTTCGATCAATCCCTATTTTACTTTTAAGATGATAACCTTTATAAGCCAATACCTATTAATACTTATCCTCCGATCACAACCGGATAATTTTAATCTCTCTGGTCAAACAGGTAAATAAATGGGAGGACATTAATCTAACTGGTAACGGGTAATGCCTATCCTTTATAAAATTCCGGAGTGTTATAATCTTTTCGTTGTGAATCTAGAACCAATTGATATTCCAAGCCTGCTGCGCCAGTATGGACTGCACCCCAACAAAAGCCTGGGCCAGAATTTCCTGATCGATCCGTCTGCACTGCAGCAGGTTGTGGATTCCTCTGGAGTGTCACCGGAGGATGCAGTTCTGGAAATCGGTCCAGGTCTGGGCAGCCTCACTCGCCTGTTGGCAGTCCGGGCAAAACATGTTGTAGCAGTCGAACTAGACGCCAGCTTGCTCCCAGCCCTGCAGCAGGTTATCTCACCGTTTACGAATGTCATTATCCATCAAGGGGACATCCTATCCCTCGACCCGGCCAAGCTGATGGAGAGCGCCGGTTACCTGGTCATAGCGAACATCCCCTACTATATTACCTCTGCGCTTATCCGTCACTTACTTGAGTCGCCCTGCCAGCCTGAGCGTCTGGTTTTGACCGTCCAGCGCGAAGTTGCAGAGCGCATCTGTGCCAAACCGGGCGATATGAGCCTGCTGGCGCTCAGCGTCCAGGTTTACGGTAGTCCGCAGATTATGGCGCGCATCCCGGCCGGGGCGTTCTTCCCGGCGCCACAAGTCGATTCGGCGGTTGTACGCGTTGATCTATACCCCCAGCCACGCATAGAACCCCAACTGCTGGATCTTTTTTTTCGTCTGGCAAAAGCCGGCTTTTCTCAAAAGCGGAAAACATTACGCAATGCCCTGGCTGGCGGTATGCACTGGACGAGTGGTCAGGCTGAGGCATATCTGCTGGCTGCTCAGATCGATTCTAAACGCCGGGCCGAGACGCTCTCCATCGACGAGTGGGAGGTCCTGGCAGCGGCCATAAAATTTGCCTAAAACCTGGCGGGTTTCACATCCCGATAGTTAAAGCGCATTTGCCAGACTCGCAGCGCGGCTTCAACCTGGATCTGGATTGACATTTTAGATCCTCCTCGAGTACGGTCGGCAAAATAAAAGGGGATTTCTCGGATTGAATAACCCAGCCTATGCGCCAGGTAGGCCATTTCGACCTGAAAGGCATAGCCATTCGATCGGACGCGCTCCAGCGGCATATTCTGCAAAGCTGTGCTCCGCCAAAGACGATATCCCCCGGTTACATCTCGCACCGAGATTCCAAGAATCAAGCGTGAATACAGATTTCCAAAAGACGATAAAAACTGGCGCCAGAATGGCCAGCTCCGGTCAACTCCACCCCCGGGTATATAGCGCGAACCCATCGCCAGATCACATGTTTGGAGCTCGGCAAACATCATCGGTAACAGCTCGGGGGGATGTGAAAAATCCGCGTCCATTTGGCATACTGCTGCGGCACCATTGTCTATTGCCCACCGGAAGCCCTGTATATAGGCACTGCCCAGCCCAAGCTTTCCTGACCGGTGTATCACTGACAATTTTCCACCCGACTCCTCTGCCAGGCGATCTGCAATCTCTCCAGTGCCATCCGGGCTGTTATCGTCTACGATTAGAACTTGTACATCTGACAGGGGTAAAGCGAATAAAGCAGAGACTAAACCAGGCAGGTTCTCCACTTCATTGTAAGTCGGTATGACAATCGTCAAGTGGGTAAGATCCAAAGCTAACTCCAAACATTGAACAGCCGATCACGGATCAGGAAACTGTTTTCGGGATCCGAAATTCGCAAACCGTATCCCCCATCGCGATACACTGGGTCTCCGTGATATAGCAATCCTGTCCGCCAGATAACCATTTAAGACCTTCCTGCAGCATGCCAACGATAAAATAGCATACCGGGCGATCTAGGCCAGTTCTTCCCCAACATGCCGGGCAGCGATGGATGTGCAAAGTAAAGCCATCTTCCGTTTCCTGCATCGAAGCCTGCTGATCGCTGATACCACCAAATACAGCGTTGGCATTGATGAGAAATACCTTTGTTTTTTCATGCTGCGGCATAATTTTGAACGAGAGCTGATCTGTACCCAGCTGGCTGCCAAACTCGTTTAAAATGTCATCGAAAGCAGCTCTTCCAGCGCGGATTGCCAGACCGCCTCCACCACGTGCCCCGTACATCTCTTCCAAAGCCTGATATATGGCAGAGAAATCGGCAAAGTTGAATTCCTCGTCCAGATTATCCGGAGGGAATTGGTCGATCCAGCGATCCAGGCCAGCCAGGCTTAGCACAGCGTTTAACCCTTTTCTGCCTAAGACTTCTTCGAAACCTTTCAGAGCGATTCGGGCAACCCGATTTGCATAGCTATATTGGCTTTGTGGAACAATCTTCATTACCTATGACAACCTATCTTTTGATATAAAACGTAGCAGCCCCATCTGGCAATCCCAGGAGTCACCCCAATCACCTAATGAGCCCTGGGCGCCTCTAACCCGATAACTGGATGCATATTCAAAGCCAAGAGGGAGCAAGCGCATGCAAATTTAGCACACCGCCAGTGATGTGTCAAGCTTGTGAAAGTTGTCTGATAATTAATCCTTGCTTAGGTTAACTCATATTTTGCTCAGGGTTACATGCTATAATCGCTGCGCTTAATCTCAAGGGATCAACATGACGAAATTCGATAATTTACAAGATTATATTAATCTTCTAGATGAGCGCAACCAATTAGCCCGCATCTCGCTGCCAGTTTCACCGTTGTTAGAAATCACAGAGATCACTGACCGGGTGATTAAAAGCTCGCCGGATCGTAATAAAGCCCTTTTGTTCGAAAACCTGCCAAGTTATAGCATGCCCGTGCTGATCAATATGTTTGGTTCTACACAGCGCATGGCCTGGGCATTGGGTGTTGATGATTTGAACGATTTGAATGATCAGCTGGCCAGGGTGATCGACCTGCGGCTGCCACAAGGCTGGAAAGAATCCGTACAGCGCGGTCGGGATTTATTTCAGGTTTTCAAATCGATCGGTTTGCGACCGAAAAAAGTCAAACAGGCCCCTGTGCAGCAAATCGTGCATACCCAGGACGCTTCACTGAATAGTCTCCCGATCCTGAAGTGCTGGCCTAAGGATGGCGGGCAGTTTATCACCCTGCCACAGGTAATCACCCGTGATCCGCAAACCGGCATTCGCAATGTCGGGATGTACCGGCTGCAAATGGTGGATGAGCGCACGCTATTAATTCACTGGCAGCGCCATAAGGGCGGCGCAGAGCATGAGCGGGCAGCACGCCAGACCAATAAAGGTATCATTCCCGCCGCAGTTGTACTGGGCGGTGATCCGGCCAGCATGTGGTGCGCTTCGGCTCCCTTACCCCCGAATATTGATGAATACTTGCTGGCGGGGTATTTGCGCGGCTCGCCGGTAGAATTTGTCGACTGCATTACCCAACCGCTGGAAGTCCCGGCGCAGGCAGAGATTGTAATCGAAGGCTACATCGACCCCAACCAACACCTACCTGAAGGTCCATTTGGCGACCACACTGGTTACTACACCCCGGTAGAGCTGTTCCCGGTGATGCATGTCACCGCCATTACCCATCGGCAGAGTCCGGTTTACCCGGCAACGATTGTCGGCATCCCACCACAAGAAGATGTCTGGATGGGGAAAGCCACCGAGCGGTTGTTCCTGCCCCTGATCCGCATCTTCCTGCCCGAGGTAGTTGATGTCAACATGCCGGCGGAGGGTGTCTTTCATAACCTGGTGTTGGTTTCAATCAAGAAGCGCTTTCCCGGGCACGCCCGCAAGGTAATCTTTGGGTTATGGGGATTAGCCTTGATGTCACTCTCCAAAGCTATCGTGGTGGTAGATGAATGGGTGGATATCCACAATCTCTCACAAGTTGCCTGGCAGGCGCTCGGCAATGTGGACTGGTCGCGAGATACGATCATTACCGATGGACCGGTTGACCACTTAGACCACGCTTCGTATCACCACTCGTTTGGCGGCAAAATTGGCATCGACGCCACAGCCAAAATACCGGAGGAAGGATACACACGCACCTGGCCAGAAGTCGCGCGCATGGATCCGCAGGTTAAGACCCGCATCGATGAACTCTGGGATCAATTTGGACTTTAACTATTTGATCTTTTCAACTTTAAGAATATAATTCCGATATATTAAATCTTAAATCAAACTACCCCAAAGGAGCCCTGATTTTAATGAGTAATAAATTTAATAAGATACAGTTTCAGATTGCCGCGCTCACCCTGGCGCTGGCATTGAGCCTGATTCTATCCGCCTGCCAGTCAGCTACCCCTTCAGAGGCCACTGAGGTCGCCCCCGCTGAACCAGTAACGCTGAAACTAGCGCTGCTACCCATTATTGATACCCTGCCAATACTGGTCGCCCAACAAGAAGGCTTGTTCGAGGCGAATAACGTCAATGTTGAGGTTATCCCGGTGGCTTCAGCCGCCGAACGCGACCAAGTCATCACCTCCGGGCAGGCGGATGGGATGATCAACGAAGCACTCTCGACAATGTTTTACAATAAAGACCAGACCCAGGTGCAGATCGTGCGCTTTGCCCGGGCATCCTCACCGGAACATCCATTGTTCTGGATCCTGGCTTCGGCTACCAGCGGGATTAACTCCGCGGACGGCTTGAAGAATGTTGAAATCGGGGTATCCGAAGGCACAATTATCGAATACATCACCGACCGGCTGCTGGAAAAAGAAGGCTTGTCCTCGGATGAGATCAAAAACCTGGCGGTCCCAAAAATCCCCGACCGGATTGCTTTGCTCGGTACTGGTCAGTTGAAGGCTGCCACTCTCCCCGATCCGGCTGCCTCTCTCGCCATGCAGCAAGGTGCTATGTCAATTCTGGATGATAGCAAGTATCCCGAGCTGAGCCTGAGCACGCTGGCTTTCCGCAAGCCCTTTATAGACCAGAATCCTCAGGCGATCCAGAACTTCTTAAAAGCGATCGAAGAAGCTGTAGTGCGGATTAATGAAGATCCTGCCAAATACACCAATTTACTGGTAGAGCAGAAAGTCTTGCCCGCTCCGCTGGCAGAAACCTTCCAGGTTCCGCCATTTATCACCGCGGGAGTACCGGATGAAGCTCATTGGAACGATGTGCTGGCTTGGGCCAAGGCCGAAGGGCTGTTGGCTGAAGATGTATCCTACTCTGAGTCAGTTACGACTGAATACCTGCCCTAGGATATCCACGCTCCGGATGAGATAGCATTACAAATTCAAGAGCCTGGCCAGGGAACTCCCCTATGCCAGGCTCTCTTTAGAGTACAATTTCATTTACCCGCAATGATTCAGCTCGACCACCTGACCTACAACTATGGCCAAGGCATCCCCATTTTCCAGGATTTTTCTTGGGAAGCGCACGATGGAGAAGCCTGGGCTATCTTGGGTCCTTCCGGCTGCGGGAAGACCACCCTACTGTACCTGCTGGCCGGGTTGCGCGCGCCTACCGCCGGAAAAATCTTGATTGATGGCCAACCGCTGGAACGCCCTCGCCCGCATACCGGGCTGATTCTTCAAGATTATGGGCTGCTGCCCTGGGCTACTGTTCTGCAAAACGCGGCATTAGGCTTGCGTATGCGCACCTTTTACGGACCGGACGGCAAGCATGCCCCTAAGGATTTCCAGCCTACCGAAAATGTCAACACCTGGCTGGAGCGCCTGGGGCTGACCGCACAGGCCGATAAATATCCAGGTCAAATCTCCGGAGGTCAGCGCCAGCGCACTGCCATTGCCCGGACGCTTGTCCTTGAGCCGGATTTGCTACTGATGGATGAGCCTTTTTCATCGCTCGACGCCCCCACTCGCGAGGATCTGCAAAACCTGACCTTGGAGCTGTGGGCAGAGCAAAAGCTCACCCTGATCGTGGTCACGCACGCCATCGAAGAGGCTGCGATCCTGGGGCAGAAAATCCTGCTGCTCGCCCCGCCACCCAATATCCACCCATTGGTGATTGAAAATCCCGAAGCCTGCACGCCGCTATTCCGCGAGATGCCGGAATACCTGGATATCTGCCGCGAATTGCGTCGCAGAATGGAGATCGGATGAAACGTCGCGATCTGCTCCTGGCGGTGATTGCACTGCTTATGCTCTGGCAGGTAGCTGCCATGCTTCTGCGCCAACCCATCCTGCCCTCCCCAATCGCGGTTGCCGGTGTTTTTTGGCGTGAGTTGTCCTCCGGGGAGTTGGGAGAGCATTTCCTGGTCAGCCTGTGGCGTGTGCTGGCCAGCACTTTCCTGGCAATCCTCATTGCAGCGCCTCTGGGTGTCATATTAGGCCAGTCACAGCGGTTGAATAACCTGCTCTCCCCGGTGATTTATCTCACCTACCCCATTCCCAAGGTGGTGCTGGTGCCGATCGTATTGCTTTTCTTTGGCATCGGCGATTTACCCAAAATCGTAATCATCTTCCTTATTCTGTTCTTTCAAATCCTGGTGCTGGTACGCGACCAGGCAGCCGCCATCCGCCCGGAGCTGATCCAAAGTGTACGCAGCCTGGGCGCCGGACGGCGTGCCCTGTTCCGCTATGTCTACCTGCCTGCCAGCGTTCCGGCCGTACTCACGGCGCTACGCCTGTCAGTCGGCACCGCCGTGGCAGTGCTGTACGTGGCAGAGTTGTTTGCCACACAACGCGGGCTAGGATATTACATTTACTATAGCGGCAGCACACTATTCGATTACGCTGCAATGTACGCCGGCATTGTTGCCTTGAGTATGATGGGACTGGGTCTGTATTTCATTGTGGACTGGCTCGAGCGCCGCATCGCCCCCTGGCAGTTCGCTCGATAGCAATATCACCTGATCAGGGTAGCAATTACCAGGCCAGCCGAGTACAACACCCCAAAGAATAATGCTAGCTGCCCGGTGCCGGCCAGTGCTTGATTCAACGGTCGCCCACTCTCCCGTTTCACCAGACGTATCAACTTTAACGCCAGAGGGATAGAAAACCAGGCTAACATTCCCCAGGCTGGGACAATTCTTGCTAATACCATCCCCAGGACAACCAGGTAAGAGATCGCTAGACAGGCTATATATTCTCGTCGGGTCCACAAAGCTCCGATTCTGACCGCCAGCGTACGTTTACCGGAGGCTGAATCGGTGTCGATATCGCGCAGGTTGTTAACGACGAGGATGGCGGTGATCAGCAGACCCACCGGAATGCAGGACCAGATTGCCGATCGACTTACATGCCCAGACTGAACGAAATAGGTGCCGCAAGTCGCTACCGGGCCGAAGAAGAAAAATACAGCCAGGTCGCCCAGACCGTAATAACCGAGTGGGAACGGTCCGCCGGTATATGCAATAGCTGCCAGGATGGATGCAATCCCGATCCAGATCACTGCCCAGCCAACCTGCCAGAACAGGTACACGCCTGCCAGCGCTGCTATCCCAAATACCACCCACATCCCAGCGAGCACCGCACCAGGGCTAAGCAACCCCGCCTGGGTCACCCTCAACGGTCCGAGACGCTCGCCGCTATCAGCCCCCCGGTAAAAGTCAAACACATCGTTTGCCAGGTTGGCGCCGATCTGCAGGCATAATGCACCAACTAAAGCAGCCAGGGCAGACAGCCACTGAAATGATCCATCCAAATAAGCTACCGCTGAGCCGACTACCACCGGGGCGGCAGCCGCCGGAAGTGTTTTTGGACGGATTGCAAGCCACCAGATCTGCCGGGGAGACATTTTCGCTACAACCGGTTGTGTATTCTGCATCTACAATCTCAAATACTTTCCTTCCTGGAATGAAACAGCCCAAGTATAACCAGAATCATTCGTTTCGCACCAGGATTCATTCCGCTATAATTGGAACTCATGAGAGCCATCCAGGACTTTCTCGAGCTGATTAAATTCGAACATACCATCTTTGCCCTGCCCTTCGCCTACCTGGGGATGTTGTTAGCGGCGGGTGGATTTCCTACCTTTGCCCAGTTCTTTTGGATCACGGTCGCCATGGCGGCCGCGCGCACAGTTGCGATGGGCTTCAACCGCATTGCCGACCGTGCCTATGATGCACTAAATCCGCGCACGGCCAACCGTCCTCTTATTACGGGGGCAGTCTCGCTGCGAACAGCCTGGATAGGCACATTGACAGCGACAGGAATCTTAGCTCTGGCTGCCTGGCTGTTAAGCCCAATGACCTTGTGCTTACTGCCGATTGCCCTCGTGTTTCTCTTCGGCTACTCCTTCACTAAACGGTTTACATGGATGTCGCACTTCATCCTGGGCTTTACCGATGGGCTGGCGCCCGTCGGTGCGTGGGTTGCAATCCGCGGCTCATTGTTTACTCCCCAGGATCTACCGGCTTGGATCTTGCTGGCGGTTGTCACGGTCTGGATTGGCGGATTTGACCTGATCTATGCCTGCCAGGATATCTATATCGACCGGGAGATTGGTATACAATCGATCCCGGCGCGCTTCGGCATACCGGCCGCCCTACACCTCTCAGCGATCTCTCATATCATCACAATCTTGCTTTTGGTAGAATTGGGAATCCTGACAGGCTTGGGTTGGCCTTACTGGCTCGGAATTATAATCACAGCCGCCCTATTATATTGGGAGCATACCCTGGTCAGCCCGCGAGACCTGTCACGCATAAACATGGCTTTTTTCAATATTAACAGTTACATCAGTGTTACACTATTCTTGTCAATGCTCGGCGCTCTTTACATTGCATAGCGCCGGTTTTGATGGAGCAACAATGAAATCGAAATTACCGGTAATGTTCATTACCATTTTGACAGTATTGACAGCCTTCTTGGTCCAGACTCGCCCGGTCAACGCGACGAATTCCTGGATTTCAACAACTACCTTTCAATCCGACTCCTCGGCACAGGCCGCTGTACTTTGCCTGCCAGGGATATACCCCCATAATCCAGGCAACTGCTTGGCCTCCGGTCCTTCATCTTACTTAAGCGAGATAGCCAAGGTTGGTATAACCTTCCCAGTAACCCCACTACCAGCCACCAAACCCGATCCAGCCTTGACGTACGTTGACTATCGTTATGGGCAGGTGCGCACATCCAATGCCCCTGTATTTAGCTCGGTCGAAGATGCGCAAAAGGGTGGCCGGAAAAACGCAATCCGCACCATTGACGCCAGCTTTGGTTACATCTCGTACACGGAAGATGTGGTCATCGACGGAAAACGCTTTTACATGGTTGAACCTGGTGCCTGGATGACCGCCAATGATATCTCCCGCATCGGTGTGGTGCCTCTCTTCCAGGGATTAGAGTTCACCCGTACTCCCGAGCATGCCTTTGGCTGGGCCTTACAATTCCTCAGCAACGGGCCGATCGAGACCAAGCGCACCCCCGGTTACAGCAACAACGACTATACCGGGCATGTCATCAATCATCAGGAGGTCGTCCAAATCTACGCGGTCGAGCAAGCCGACGACCAGGAGTGGTATCTGGTAGGACCTGATGAATGGTTGCCGGATAAAGTCATTGCCAGAGTTATCCCCAACAACACCCCGCCTGAAGGTGTGGCCGGTGATCGCTGGATCGAAGTAAATCTATACGAGCAAACCATGGCAGTTTACGATCAGCGCGAGCTGGTGTTCGCCACCTTGATCGCCAGCGGCGTAGAACCGTTCTGGACACGCCCCGGCCTCTTTCAGGTCACCGAAAAACTGGAAACTACGCCAATGCGCGGCGCCTTTGAGGCCGATCGCTCGGACGCTTACTATTTGGAAGATGTCCCTTGGACAATGTACTTTGACCAGGCGCGGGCATTACACGGCGCATACTGGCGCGCCAATCTGGGTTTCCCGCAGTCGCATGGTTGTGTCAATCTGACGGTCGGCGACTCGCGCTGGATCTTTGATTGGGCTAACGTAGGGGACTACGTTTATGTATGGGACCCATCCGGCACAACCCCTACGGACCCCAGTGTGTACACCAGCGGCGGGTATTGATTCACTCCGTTGAATGCCACGTATACCCATTTTAAATTTCTTGGGCTCTACCCAGCTGAAGCTGCCTGAGCACGATAACCTCCGGTGCATCCCATGACAAAAATTCGATTGCGTACTTTCATTCTTCTCACCCTTGCCCTGACCATGATGGGGTGCCAGGCTGTTACTGGCTTGCTCCCGCCAGGGCCAACGGAGACTCCGCTCCCTACCGCTACATTCACCATTTCTCCCACAGCGACCCCAATCCCAGTCACCCCAACACCCAGTTCTACCCCTACTGCCAGCCCGACTCCCACCCATACACCTACTCCCACAGCCAGACCGACTCCTTCGCCGGTCCATTTTCAGGTACTGGATGAAGTCTGGCAGACTGTATATGACAGTTACTTATACCCCGACTTTAATGGCCTGGATTGGAATCAAGTCTATATCGAATATCGGTCCAAGATTGAGGCGGGAATGAGTGATGCCGAGTTTTACGATGCCATGCACGAGATGATCTTCCGCCTGGGGGATAACCATTCCAGGTATTTCAGCCCGGAAGAGGCCCGTACCCAGGATGAAGCCTTTACTGAAGGGATAAATTACGCCGGCATCGGGGTCTATACATCGACAGTTCCGGATCGTCGATTGGTTACCTTAATTGGTGTATTCCCCGGGAGCCCGGCCGAGCAGGCAGGCTTGCGCTTGCACGATAATATCCTGGCGGTAGATGGTGTGCCGGTAGTGGATGAGAATGGGGTAAAGCAAGAACTGCTGCCCGGTCCGGCCGGGACAACTATCAACCTGACAGTACAAACACCTGGTGAAAACCCCAGGGATGTAACCATCACCCGCGAAGAAGTGAGCGGTCCGCTGCCTATCGACTATCGCGTCCTCACGACAGCTAGCGGCAAACGCATCGGGTATATTTTCCTGCTCGCTTTTAATGATAGCAGTGTCGGCCAGCAAGTCGGTGCAGCTTTGCAAGAAATGGCGAACAGCGGACCACTGGATGGAATTATCCTGGATCAACGCTTCAATACCGGTGGCCGGAGTGATGTGCTGGCTGAAACACTCGCTTACTTTACCAATGGCACCGGGGGATACTTTATCAACCGCCAGGGCCAATTCCCGATCGACATTTCCGGAATGGATATCACCGGTTCGCAGACGGTTCCATTGGTGGCATTGGTCGGACCAGGCTCAGTCAGCTTTGGAGAAGTATTCCCGGGAATCCTGAAAGATCTCGGCCGGGCTTACCTGATTGGTGAAACCACCAACGGGAACGTTGAACTCCTTTATACACATAATTTCTCGGACGGATCGCGGGCACTACTCGCCGAGGGCACCTTCCGACCATTTACAAATCCCAATCAAAATTGGGAAGAGACGGGCATCATCCCGGATTTAACTGTTGCCAGCAATTGGGATCAGGTCACCACACTGAGCGATCCCGCCATCCAGGCAGCTCTGCAATATTTCGATAGCCAATAAAGTAGAATCCAGCGGTCGATCGCTAGATAACGCCAGTTCGGGATAAGGAAAAAAGGGGGATTTTGGGTTTATATCCCGAATTCACGTTCGATATTAATTTTAATGCGCCACTCCAGGGGGTATGGTAAACTTTTCTCAGGCATTGTGCATTTTGACACTAGCCTGCTTGACGACAACCAGCCTCACGATCGGAGGGTGTATGCTCACCATACCAGAAAAAATCCTGTTCGTCGTCGGTACACTGGCTGCTTTCATAGCCGCCTATGGTGTAATTAAACGGATCGTGCGTATTCTGGCACGCGGTCATGGACAGCCGGATTGGAAGCTGGCACGAACGCGCCTGCTGGCAGTCCTGGGCAAAATGGTCACCCTGCAGCCCACCTTCCGGATACGCTTTGGACCAAGCCTGCTGCATGCGTTTGTAGCCTGGGCATTCATGTACTACATGCTCGTCAACGCGGTAGATATCCTGGCTGGGCTGTTCAACGGCTTCAACCTGTTCGAGCTATTGGGGCCAGTCGGTGGTGTCCTGGCGCTGGCTGCCGATCTGCTAAGTGTCGCAGCCTTGCTCGGAATGATCGTATTAATCATCCGGCGTTTCGTCCTCCGGCCTGCTACGCTGACAGCTCGGAAGGATGTGCTCTTGCAGCCACAGGCTCGAGCCGGCATTCGCCGTGACTCAGCCATCGTAGCATCATTTATCCTGATCCACGTCGGATCCCGCTTTCTGGGACAGTCGGTTGTAATTGCTGCGCAAGGCCCCGACCCCTGGCAGCCTTTTGCCACCGCAGTCTCGAATGTCTGGGCTTCTGCGAGCGAATCCACCCTGGTGATCCTGGAACATGTTTTCTTTTGGGGGGCGTTAGGCACCATCCTGCTGTTCATCCCCTACTTCCTTTATTCCAAGCACATCCACCTGTTTTTCGCGCCCTTAAACTTCCTGCTCAAGCCGGAGCGACGCTCGATTGGCGAGCTGAGTAAATTAAATTTCGAGGATGAGAGCATCGAGCAGTTTGGCGCCACCCGGCTGGAAGACCTGGGATGGGAACAACTGATGGATGCTTACGCCTGCATCATGTGTTATCGCTGCCAGGAGGTCTGCCCGGCTTACAATACCGGCAAGGTTCTATCGCCGGCTGCCCTGGAGATCAATAAACGCTATTTCCTGAATGCAGAAGGCGCACGCCTGGCGAATGGTGAAGCCTCCGCCCAGAGCCTGCTGGAATTTGCCATCTCCGAAGAAGCGGTGTGGGCCTGCACTGCCTGCGGCGCCTGCGTGGACATCTGCCCAGTCAATAACGAGCCGATGCGCGACATCCTGGATATCCGCCGAGCGTTGGTGCTGATGGAAAACCAGTTCCCTAAGCAGCTCCAGGCTGCCTTCCGCGGGATGGAACGCAACCAAAATCCCTGGGGGGTTCCATCCACCGAGCGGATGAAATGGGCAGAAGGGCTGGAAGTCACAACCATCGATGAGAATCCGGAACCGGAAATTTTGTGGTGGGTAGGTTGCGCCCCAGCCACCGATGCCCGCGCCCAAAAAACAGCCCGCGCCTTTGCCAGGATTCTCCAGACTGCCGGGGTCAACTATGCGGTGCTGGGTAAAGGTGAGCAGTGCTCCGGGGATTCAGCACGCCGGGCTGGCAAAGAAGATCTTTATTATGAACTCGCAACCGCCAATGTCGAGATACTAAACGAAGTGGCCCCAAAGCGTATCGTCACCACCTGCCCGCATTGCCTGCATACTTTAAAGAATGAGTATCCCGCCTTCGGCGGTGACTACCAGGTTGTACATCATTCCCAACTAATCAACGAATTAATCGGTTCAGGGCGCTTACTTTTGAAAAGCGATGGCAGCCAAACCGTCACCTTCCACGACCCTTGCTACCTCGGGCGGCAGAATCAGATCATCGCCGAGCCGCGCCACGCCCTCGAGCAAGCCAGAGTAAATCTTGTAGAGATGCCCAACAACAAACTAAAGTCATTCTGCTGCGGCGCCGGCGGAGCCCAGATGTGGAAGGAAGAAGAGCATGGCTCCGAGCGCGTCAGCACCCGGCGGTTCAACGAAGCCCAGGCAACCGGCGCAGATACCCTGGCGGTAGGCTGCCCCTTCTGCATGGTGATGCTCACCGACGCAGCCCGTGAAGCCAATGCATCCCTCGATGTTCTGGATATCGCCGAGATCATCGCTGAAAGGATTTAGAACTACTCCTTGGCAAACAACAGATTCCCTCCCTCTGTATTCCTGTTACAGAGGGAGTGATTTCTTCAAGTATCTATAAAAACACTAAAAAGGGGGATATAATCCAATACAATTCCAGGTCATCCTGGAGTGTCTGCCAGAGAGGAAATAAATAATGGGAGACCTCACTCTTGAGAAGCAGCTTCACCTTCCCCAAAGTGTGGATGAAGTATTAAATGACTACCGCCTGGCCTGCCGCAGCCGGCAAGCCAGCTTGATTGGGCGCCGGGAAGCGCTCAGCGGTAAAGCCAAATTTGGCATTTTTGGCGACGGGAAAGAAATCGTCCAACTGGCAATGGCAAAGGTATTTCAAAAAGGCGACTTCAGGTCTGGTTATTACCGCGACCAGACCTTAATGCTCGCCCTGGGAGAGACCACCATCCGGCAATTCTTTGCCCAGCTTTATGCCCATGCCGATCCACAATTTGAGCCATCCTCCGGTGGTCGGAGTATGAATGCGCACTACGCCTCCCGCCTGCTTAACCCTGATGGGAGCTGGAAAGATCAAACCGAGCTATATAATACGAGCGCAGATTTGGCGCCAACGGCATCGCAAATGCCGCGCCTGGTTGGTCTGGCTTACGCCTCTCGGCTCTACCGTGAGCTGGATGAGCTCAAACTGTTTACTCAATTCTCCAACAATGGCAATGAAATCGCATTCGGCACTATCGGTAATGCCTCCTGCGCTGAAGGCCTGTTTTGGGAGTCAGCTAATGCGATCGGCGTCCTGCGTGTCCCGGCGGTGATCATCATTTACGACGACGGCTTTGGCATCTCGGTCCCTAACGAGTATGCCATGGTGAAACAAAACATGTACGAAGCGCTGAGTGGTTTTCAATGCCAGGAGCGCGGTTGCGAAGGTTACGATTTGTATACCGTGGCGGGATGGGATTACCCGGCATTGATTGAAGTCTTTCATAAAGCCGCTAAGAACGCCCGGCAGGTGCACGTCCCCAGCATTATCCATGCCTACGATCTGACTCAGCCTTTAGGCCATTCAACTTCTGGCAGCCACGAGCGCTATAAGAATCAGGAAAGGATGCAATTCGAGCAGGAATTTGACTGCATCCGGAAATTCCGGCAATATATCCTGGGTCTTGGCCTGGCAACGACAAAAGAGCTAGATGAGATCGAGGCCGACGAACAGGAGTATGTCGAACAGGAGCGCAAGCTCGCCTGGCAGGACTATCTAACCCCGATCCTGGAAGAACGCAAGCAAGCCGTCGAGCTGATGGGGCAGATTGACAGCCACTCCGACAATCGTGAGCAGATCGAACAAGTAAGAAAAAGGCTGCTGGGCATAGCTGCGCCATACCGTCGCGATACAATGGCAGCCGTTCGGGAGGTGTTGACCCTCTCGC
>JAGDMX010000076.1 GCA_017860725.1 Chloroflexota bacterium
GCCAGCGGCAATAGGCTGAGCAAGGTGCGGCTCTGATCATAATAATTCTCGACCAGGGCGCGGTAGGTGCGCACGCGGGTGTAGTGGTCCACATCGCCGGGACGCGTCATACCGACAACTGGGTGAACCAGCAGCGCCCCGTTGACCTCTTCGGCCGCCCGCTTGGTCAGCTCTTCGTGAATACGGTGTAGCGGATTGCGGGTCTGGAAGGCGACTACTTTATCATAACCCATATGCTCCAGGCGTTCGCGCACCTGGGCCGGCGTCAGGCGCAGATCTACGAAGTCATGATATATCGGTAGATTAATCACCTGCAGCTTACCAGAGACATACACCTTGCCCCAGCGTACCATCTCAGAGACGAGAGGGTGCTTGGGATCCGTAGTCCCCAACACCAGACGCGCCTCTCGCTGCGGGTCGTACGGGTAGATTTCTTCGATCTGCATGATTGCCAGGGTATTGTTGCGGGCGTCTCGCAAGGTGATCTGCTCACCCCAGCTCGGCAATGCACCTTCGTCCACCGGCAGGGTAATCGGGATGGGGAACAGTACCCCATTTTTTAAGCGCATCTCCGTCAGGACTCGCTCGTAATCGGCTTTCCCCATGAAGCGATCGAGCGGAGAAAATGCACCGGTTGCAAGCATTTCCAGGTCGCACAGCGAGCGTGCCGAGATTTGCACCGGAGGCAGCTTATTGGCGTGTTCAATCAGCTCCTCACGTTCGTCCCCGGTTACTAGCAGATTGACAAGCACACCACCGTAGGGCGATATCAATTTTCCATTAGCAGTATTTTTGGACATGTAACAACGGTCTCCTTGTTGAGTAGTATAAGGCTCCCCCCTCCACGCAGCGCGCTTCTGGTTCAGCCCTGAAATTTATGCTTTGCGGCGCAATTTTTGACGCGCCGACATTTCACTGGGATAGACTTGCTTAACACCATCCCCCATGGCTTGCTCGATCACCCGAATATCCCGAACTAATCGCATCAGGCCCCAGGGCTCCACTGAGGCCGCCTGGTCGCTGCCCCACATAGCACGGTCTAGGGTGATGTGACGCTCGACAAATGCAGCTCCCAGCGTAATCGCCGCCAGGGTGGTTTGCAGACCAACTTCGTGCCCTGAATAACCCACCGGACAGTTGAAGTGCTTTTGAAGCGTTTTAATCATGCGCAGGTTCAGCTCACCTGGCGGGCAAGGGTAAGTACTGGTGCTATGAGCGATCGCCAGGTTCTCCGTTCCGAGGGTTGACACCCCTTGTTCAATCTCCTCGAAAGTGGACATACCCGTAGAAAGAATGATCGGTCGCCCCTTGCTGCGGATTTTATTCAACAACCGGATATCAGTCAAGGAGGCTGAGGCAATCTTATAGCAGGGAGGAGAGAACTGCTCGATGAAATCTACCGAGTCCTCATCCCAGCAAGAAGCAAACCATAGGATGCCCTTATCCTGGCAGTAGCGATCGATCTCGTTATATTCATCAAAGCCAAACTCGACTTTACGGCGATATTCCAGGTAAGAGATAATCCCCCACGGCGTCTCGCGCATGATATTCTGGTATTCAGGCGGCACCGCTTTCTCTGGAGTGCGCTTCTGGAATTTCACCGCGTCGCAGCCCGCCATGACAGCCACGTCAATCAGCCGCTTGGCGACCCCCAAATCGCCGTTATGATTGATTCCGATCTCGGCGATAATAAAGGTGGGATGACCATCCCCAATCATTCTATTTCCGATCAGCAACTCGATTGGCATATCTATTCCTCATAGTTTTACGGCTCAAGTAGTTATTACCCCGACCTGCTCAGCATAATCAGCTCGCAGATTTCACGCAGCGCTCCCTGCCCTCCTGCATGTTGTAACACAACATCGGCCTGTCCCAATATGGTCGGATGGGCGTCGGCAACCGCTACAGCACAGCCTACCAGTTGCATGCAGCCCAGATCATTGACATCGTTGCCGACATAGATCACTTTGGCAGCATCCAATCCCTGCTTTGCCAGCCACTTCTGCAGCGCCTCGGCTTTATTGGCAATGCCGTGCAGGCAGGCTAATCCCAGCTTAGTGGCACGCGCCCGCACGACCGGGTTTGACTCAGTCGACAGGACCAGGATCGGCAAGCCGGTTTTCTTCAACTGCGCGACCCCATGCCCGTCACCGCGGTCACATATCACCGCCTCCCTGCCATCTTGAAAAACGATCACCCGGTTATCAGTAAAGACGCCGTCGAAATCGAGCACCAAGGCTTGAACGTCTCGCGGGAGGTTAGCCTGGCGGCGAGCCGCTTGTTGGTCGCGCAGCAGCACTTCTGCCACCTGATAATCCACCGGGTCGTCGATCTCCAGGCGGCGCTCGGTCGGCATGACATACATAGCAGTCCTGCCGAAAAATCGGTGGCGCGCCGCCAGGAAACCTGGCACACGCATCACATACACTGCCCCGGTTTCCAGATACTGCGGCTCACGCTCCTGGCGTAGCGGGCGGATGCGTTTATCGTGGTTGATCCCCAGGCTGTCGCCATCCGGATCGCTTCTCCACAAAAAGTAATGAAATGGGATCACTGCCAGAGCGGTGTCGGCAGCCTGGTCGAGTAGTGCTTGAACAGTTCCGTCAATATCCTCGGCGAGCGTAAGGGGAGAAGTGCACTGCAGAAAAACCAGCACATCCGGTCGGTAACCTTCATTTTGCTGCATACTTTCCAGGGTGTGCAAAAGCGCCAACTCTGAAGATGCACGGTCGCCACTGATCTCCGCCGGGCGCCAGACAACCTGCGCGCCGGACTGTTTGGCAATAGCGCCAATTTCAGCGTCATCAGTCGATACCACCACCCGGTTTACGTAACGTGCCTGGCGCGCCTGCTCAATATTATAGGCAATCAGCGGTTTACTGGCTAACGGCAGAATATTCTTGCGCGGGATGCCTTTTGAGCCGCCACGCGCCGGGATAACAGCTAAGCATTCCATATTATTCATCACCCGTTGTTGTCAACTGTAACATCCCGGGGAGGGGGTTACTTCCCGAAATGCTTGCCTGACCGGTCAGCAGATCAATCAATCCTTCAAGTGCCCCCTGATTTCTGCCAAAAGTTGCTATATAACCGTCCACGCGCGGGAAATCCAACCAGTCTGTGGGTGATTTCAATGCCACCGCGATTACTGGCGTATCATTCCTTGCCAACAGACGAGCAAGCCTCATCTGCCATTTGCTTTTTGTGAGGCTTTGGATGTGAGATTGCCAGGTGAACAGTAAAACAAGGTCAAATTTTTGGGCAGTCTTCGGCAGCGTCTGAAGAAGATCCTGCTCTTTAATGATTCCTTCCCAGGGTGGAGAATAATTAACCCGCTCCGTTCGAATTCCCTGCGTCTGGAGGGCGGCCTCGAGCATTGGGTAAAAATCCCAGCTCGCGTCTGGCCCAATAATCAACACCTGGCGGATATCCCCTGGCAAGGGAACCAAGCTCCCATTACCTTTGAAGACAGTCACTGCGCGCTGACCGATTTCAATGGCCACGCTTGCATTATCTGACCAGGCCGGTTCGCCTGTTTCCTTTAGCGGAAATGCATTTAGCCCTTGGAGGGCCTTCAACTGTAAGATTGAGAGGACCGCCTGATCTAAGCGCCCCATCGGCAGCTCACCCGACTCAATAGCGGATAGCAGATGTTCTATGGATGCTTGCGCATCCTCTGCAGATGGAATGAGCAGCAAATCGACTCCTGCTTTGACGGCTTCTAAAGTCGCTTGCGGAACATTGATGCCGCCGCTAATCACCCCCTGCATATTCATGGCGTCGCTCAACACAACCCCTTCGAATTTCAGATCGTCCCGCAACAACCGAACCATCTCGGGAGATCGGCTGGCAGGCAGGTCATTACCGCTGATCTTGGGAAAAGCAATATGGCTGATCATCACGACAGGTGCACCGGCTGCCAGACCTCTACGAAAAGGCAACAGGTAGGATGTCTCCAGGAGCTGTCGCTCTACCTGATCGACCGGCAAGAGATTGTGTGAGTCATCCGCCACACCACCATGACCGGGAAAGTGTTTGAGGACAGGGATCAAGCCGGCATCCAGATAGCCAGTGACTGCCTGGGCAATATACTCACTTACTTTTTGAGGATCATCTCCGAAGGTTCGCAAGGCGACGATGCGACTATCGTAATTGAATAACACATCTGCAACAGGGCCCAGCACCATATTGATGCCACTATAAGCCAGCTCCTGACCGGATGATCGCGCTGCCCGGTAAGCAAATTCCGGATCGCCAGTAGCAGCTTGCGCCAGGGCATCCGGGAAAATGGTCGCCCCTTCTGCGAACCGGTATACAGACTCCCCTTCGTGATCCAGGGCAGTAATTAACGGAATTGCCTGGTCTGGTCGAGCACCGGCAGCAGTACGCGCACAGTTCTGTATCTCCCCTGTGAATTGGCGCAGTTGTTGAGGGCTGGCAGCATTTTCCATCCGAAAAAATATTCCGCCTGGCTGGAGGCGCTGAACCAATTCACAACTGCCACCGGTCAACTCACGCCCCGCAATGCCCATCAAGACAATTTGACCAACTTTTTCTGGAAGAGACATCCCGGCCAGGATTTTCTTCGCCCAAGACAAGTCGGAGCCGGGAGACTCAGTAGGTTGGGATATGGAGCTTAACGCAGGAAGCCAGGTTTTAACCTCGCTCGGGGAAGGATCCAAGGACGCTGAGCAAGCCGATAAAAACATGCAAAGTGCGCAGAACAGCGCAAGGATTCGGATTACCATTCAGAATTAATGTCGATCATCTTCTTGGATTGAGCGGATAATACCGCCGATAAAGCAAGCTGTAATGCCCGGATGCCATCTTCCAGTGAACAGGCGGGTGTAGCCTCTTCAGAAATTACCGCCAGAAAGTGGCGCATCTCATCTAGGAATAGCTTATTCCTCTCGAAGTTTTCCGGTATAGGTAAGCATTCCCACCCCCCTGTTGATACAGCCCGAAATAGCCCGACATTTCCGTCAGCATTATCCCAACACAGGGTGCCTTGATTCCCGATGATCTCCAGGCGGTGCTCAGGCGGTCGTTGATTATAATCCAGATGCAGGCTGCCGAGTACTCCGTTTTGGAAACGTAGCCCGATCTCAGCCGTATCTTCCACATCCAACCCGAGACCGCCCTGGCTACCGGTGAAAGCCCACAACGATTGCACCTCTCCTATCAGCCAGCGCAGGTAATCCAGCGGGTGAGACAGAGTCAATATCACGCCCCCACCCAAATCGGCTCGAGCACTGTAGCCAGAGTGGTAGTCTTCCCAGGGATGCCAGGCCGGCAGATATTCCCCCCAATGGGCATGCACAGATAGAGGCTGCCCAATGGCGCCCTCTCCAAGCCTACGCATGATTTGCTGCAGCCCCGGGTGGAAGCGGAACTGATAACCAACCAGCACATGTACGCCTGTGCGTTCCACCGCCGCTTTTAGCGCGATCACTCCTTCTAGTGAATGGGACACCGGCTTTTCAAGCAGCAGGTGGCAACCGGCGTGGGCCGCCGGGATGGCCACATCCAGATGGCGGGAGGTGGGGTTGGCAACGATCACTGCATCCGGCTTGTGGGCTAGAGCGGCTTGCAGGTCGGTCTCAACCGGAAAACCGGACAGCTCATCATCTGGCAGCGTGCTCTGAAAAGTGCGGTACAGCAGGATATCGTCCTGTCCCAGAGCGAGCAAATTGCGCAGATGGCGCCGGCCAATCGATCCCAGGCCAGCGATCATAAACTTCATCGGTTGTAGCCCCACCTGCTAGTCAGCGTCATATTCCCAACTCGCCAGGGCCGTTCCAGCCTCTTCCTTGAAAATCTGGCGGTCCCTGGTAGTGAAAACTTCCTGCCAGCTACCGCGCCGGCCTTTCTGGATACTGCCAGCCATCTCTCCGGCTTTTTGCTGCTGCCAGTCGGCGTCCGGATTGTGCTGCATTTCGCCCTCCAGTTCCTGGCGCAAGCCGGTAACATTCGGATCAACGCCCAGAAAAGCCCAGATACGGCTCATCTGCTCCCAGGGCTGAGTCAGAAGGTCTTCATAGCGCAGATGAAGGTAATGCTCACCGAGCAGGTCGTGGCCGACCTGCTCGGTGAAGGTTACGTTCTCCACCCAACGCCGGGCTTCCTGCCGCAAATTCTTTGCTTGAAACAGAGAGCGCTGGCCACTCAAAAAAGGCTCCGGGTCGCGAGTAAACTCATCGCGGAGATGCAGGTCTTCTTTTGAAAGCAATTGGGGCGTATCGATAAAGGACTGAAAACGGTGCGACAACACGGCATCACGCCCATCGCGGATGATAAAGATCAATCTGGCATCAGGATAAATTTTGTACATCAGGCGTACCGCCTGCCCGTTCAGCAAGCTATTGGGGCTTTTATCCCCTACTCGGAAGTCTGGTCCGGCTTTCCCCACCTGGCGCGCTTCGCGCTCCATGATGAAATCGCTGACCGCGCGCAGCACTACCGGCGATAAATCTCTCCCGCGGTTCCAGCGGTTGCTGCGGCGGGACAGCCAGCTGCCAATCTCGGGATCCGCCACCAGGGCCTCCAGTAATGGAGTACGAGTGAAGAAATGCGCCTGGTAATTGCAGTGAACATTCGGGTGCAGTCGGATCAATCGGGTCAGCAAAGTCGTGCCCGAGCGGGCGTGCCCGAAGATAAAATACTTCTCAGTGGGGAAGAAAGACCTGGCCTCGACAACTTCTTCGGCAGTAATCGCCGGGATCTCCCGGCGCGGTGCGGATCCGATCGAGCCGCCTGCCAGCGCCCGCTTTGCCAGCTTCAATCGCCGAACCAGCTCATTGGCCATCGCCACGCTCCAGCAAGCTGAGGAAGTACTGTGCAGTGCGACGGCCGGAGGTTCCATCCAGATAGGTGCATTCCTGCGCCAGGAAGCGCCGCTGAGCCTCCAAATCGACACTGGGATCGACCAAGTAGCGGTTAATGGCTTCCCTCAGCTGCTCCTGATTGAATGCCGTGCGCCCGGCGCCAGAATTGTAAAAACGTGAGTGAGTCGGCCAGACGTGAATCTGCGACATCGGCACCCAGTATTTACCCGGCCAGCCGGTCTGCGAGTCGATGCACACGCTGATGATCGGGCGCTCCTGGAAAGAAGCTTCCACACACATCGTTGAATAGACTGTCAAGAAAATGTCGGAGTGTGCCATCATGGAAGTTTTTTCGGCCATGTCCTCGCCGGAATAGTAACCCAGCGCACCGATCGGCACCGGCTCAACCACATGAATATACGGATGCGTGCGCGCCAGCTCGCGAATATGGTCGGCTTCGGCGACATAATGCCCGCTCATATGGATGGGGTGCAAGCGTACCAGCAACTGGCAGGGGGCCGCTAATTGGTCGGAGGCTACCAGGTTTACCAGGGCTTCCACATTCTGCAAATTCGGCGACCAACTCACAAAGCTGCTGGCATACGAGAGCAGCTTGCGCTGCGGGTCCAAATTATGTTGCTGAAAATACGCCTGGCGCGGCATTAACCATTCCTGCCGTATGTAGCCGTCATAGGGCGGCATGCCCGCAGCATTAACCTGCTCAGGCTCCCAGTCGGCGCCGCCAATCAGCTCCTGCTTCTGAATTTCAGACCAGCAAGTAATATGGCCGATTTCGGCGCCACACAAGCCGTAGCTGCTGGAGCTGTCCCAACTGATAATCGCCGCGGCAGTGCGGATGCCGCGCTCTGTCGCTTCCCGCAGCAGGAATCGGTCTTGACGAAAGCCTGGTGAGGCGGCGATCACCAAGGCCGGCTGGTACTTACCAAACAAGTCGGAGTATACTCCGGGAGTAAAGCGCCCCTGGTAGTGCACCAAAGCCTTACGAGCAGGTCGCGAGTGGCGCATCCAACGCGCCAGGCTTTCCATCAACGGGAATAACTGTCGGCGACGGCCACGCGCTTCGCTTTTCACCTGCTCGATATAACTGTCAACCACTGCCAGGTTGGTATTCCCAGCCGAACCAGCCCGGCGTAAAAAGTCCAGCCACCACTGCACAGACGGCGACTTTTGACGCGTATAAGCCTGGAGCTGCTCCAAACGCAAACCTTCCACCACCATTCCCGGCTGACCAAAACGCGCCTGGATCACTTCTTGACTGTTATCTTCCGTCAGCACGACTACCTGAACGCCTGCATCTAAAAGGGTTTTTACGATGTCGCTTTGCAAGAAGTAAAAGACCGCCAGACCATGGTCGGCGCAGACAAATACAGTATTTTCAGCCATTCAAAGTGAACCTTTTCGATACACCACGTGATAGCCGGTGGGTGCGCTACTGCGCACAGCGGCGGGCGGTTGGCTCTGCCCGGCACCAATCGCCCTGCTAAGCAAGCCAGACAGGCCTTCTATCCCGACCAGGGCGGCGCGTGCCAGGTAACGCTTGCTTCCTTTGACGGCAGGCAGCACACCCCAGCGTAAATTGCCAATCCCTTCTCCCAGGAAAAATACCGGGTCGAAGTAGCCTTCCAGGGTATCGGTTTCAAGCCCATGCACTTCGCCCAGCCCCTGCAGGGCATAGTGAGTGTATCGCACGTAATCAATCGGCGCCTGGTGGATTTTGACCAGAAAGGGGATCGCCACGATGATCACCCCTCCAGTTTTCAGCAGCCCGCTCAGAGTCGCCAGCAAGGTATGCGTGTCAAATACATGCTCCATGACGTTCATCAACAGGATAGCGTCGAAGCTCTCCGACCGGAAGGGATTGGCCTGCGTCAG
>JAGDMX010000427.1 GCA_017860725.1 Chloroflexota bacterium
CCTTTACCCTCTTCAACCCGAATGGCACACTAATCGGTTATACCGGCTGCAAAGACCTGAGCGCTAATTTCAAGACGAGCTACAACCAGATCAGTATTACAGATATCAGCCTTGGACCCGGTACCTGCCCCGACCCGACCTCGCAGGAGCAGGAAGGGGCGATGGTTGCCATCCTGCGCGCTGCCCGCAGCTATTATGTGGCCGATACAGCCCTGCAGATTGCAGGCGACGCTGGCTTCCTGAACTACTCGCTCTCACCGCTGAACCGCCCCGAAACGATCACACCGCCGCAAGCTGCTATCCAGATGGTACCGCAAGCGCAGGTCGGTCAGGTTGTCGTCTTCGATGGCTCGGCATCGACCGGGCAGGTGCCGCTGGTTTCCTGGAGGTGGGATTTCGGAGATGGAGCAACCGCCAGTGGTGTAGTCGTGCAACATACCTATACCAGTGCCGGTACGTTCAATGTGCAGCTTACCGTGACCGACCAGCGCGGTCAAACCAGTTCAAGCACAGCGTCGATCCATATACTGGCTTTACCGACGCCAACCTTCACGCCAACCGTTCCTCCACCCACCGCAACACCTCCGCAGCCCACTCAGCCGCCACAGCAGCCGACGTACACACCTTTGCCTACGGCTGAACCGCCCACCGCTACCCCCGAGCCTCCACCCGCTCCTGTACCGCCCGTAGCGAACATCTCCGGCCCTGGCCAGGGTTTTATCGGCGAACCAGTTAAGTTCGATGCATCCGCTTCTCAGCCGGGCAGCAGCGCAATCACTGCTTATAGCTGGAGTCTGGGCAATGGCGTGGACCTGCCCACCTCTGCGCAGTCCAGCATCTCTGCTACCTACAATCGCGCCGGTAATTATGAGGTGACGGTGTTCGTCAACGACGCCAACGGTTTGAGCAGCTACGCAACAACCCGTATCAACATCGACGCACGCCTGGACACCAGTGTCTGGACGCTTTCGGCGATCAATACCAAGCCGCTGCTGCCTGGAACTGCTATTACGATGCAATTCAAGGAGGGCGAGCTTGCCGGATTTGCAGGTTGCAATACATATTATGGATCATACACTGCTGACCAGAATGACGATGGTACGTACACAATCACCGTCGGTCCCCTAACGACCAGCCGTCTCGCCTGCCCGCAGGATATCATGGAGCAGGAGCAAGAATACCTGATAAGTCTCCAACAGGCAACTCGGGCGACGGTTCAGGAGAATAGGGTCATTCTGGACTCGCTCCCAGGAAAGCTGGACTTCTACCTTATCGAACCCCCATGATCTGAAATGAGTTGTTTACACTTCGTGGGCATCCTATTTGAAGGAAATTGAAAGGAGTAACTGAATGAACAAGATAATAGTTTCGCTCGGTATCTGCGCTGGGATGATGCTGCTGGCAGCGTGCGCATCATCTGGCTCCCAAACAGGGGGCGGCGACCTGACCGGAAAGGTATGGGCGCTCACTGATCTCATGGGGAAACCACCCATGGCTGGCGTGGGTATCTCTGCTGAATTCAGCTCGGATGGCAAGGTGAGCGGATCGGCAGGCTGTAACCGGTACATCGGCACATATACTGTCTCTGGCAATTCCATCACGATTTCTTCTTCGATGGCCACGACGATGATGATGTGCGATGAATCTGTCATGGAACAGGAGAGTGCCTACCTCAAGGCTCTGGCAGAAGCTAAGACCTATGCAGTTAAAGGCGACCAGCTCACCCTGACCGGCGCGGACAAAAACAGCCTGGCCATTTATAAAGCCCAGTCCCAGGACCTTTCGGGCACCTCCTGGGAGGTGACTGGCTATAACAACGGCAAGCAGGCTGTCACCGGCACGCTGGCAGGTACCACTCTGACAGCCGATTTTGGCAAAGATGGCAGCCTGAGCGGAAACGCGGGCTGTAACACGTACAGCGGATCGTACAAGGTAAATGGGGACCAGATCACGATCGGTCCACTGGCGTCTACCATGATGGCCTGTGACCAGCCAGAAGGCGTGATGGAACAAGAAGCCCAATACCTGGCCGCCCTACAAAGCGCGGCAACTTACCAGATCGAAGGCAATGTTCTGCAGTTGCGTACCAAAGATGATGCCTTAGCGGCAATTTTCAACAGGAAATAAAGACAGGATTTTCAACCTTAACTTCAATCTCCCGTGGTTGTAATAGAATCCTTGCAACCACGGGAGCATGATGTTTGCGCAGGAGCATTCGCTGGTGATTAAGCCAACTATTCAAATATTTCTGATCTTCCTCGTATTGACCCTTGTCCTGGCCGGATGTAGCATCGCGCCGGTCCCCAGCTCCCCTCCAGCAACCAGGCCAGGCATTGACCCGACAATTTCGCAGACCTTTAAGCCCCTTGACACACAGTTGCCGGAACAGACCAATCAAACCAGCAGCTCGCTGGTTGTAGCGGAATACAATTTGGGCGATACCACGATCACCCAGTCAATGTTTCCTGAAGACAGCCGATTCCGAAATATGCCGGTACGCCTGAACGGCATTATTGCTGTGCCGGATAGAGATGGTGCGCCATACCCGGTCGTCGTCATCATGCACGGCAATCACCCAGGCTGCCCCGTGCCAGAAGGCGATACGGTCGACCGCTGGCCGTGCGATCCGGAAGTGGAGCGGCCCAACTACCGGGGATTCGAATATCTTGTGCGCCAGCTAGCTGCTCAGGGCTATGTGGCTCTCTCGATCAATGTCAATGCAGAGAATACATTTGGGTTTGGTGAGCCAGTGCCTATCGAACGGCTGGGGCAATTGGTGGACCTGCACCTGAAAGCCCTGTCGGTCGCATCGAGCGGGGGGGAGAACAAGTTTGGGGTGGAGCTGAAAGGCCGTGCCGATCTGAGCCGGCTGGCTTTTATCGGCCACTCGCAAGGCGGCGAGGGCGCCTACTGGCTAACCCAAGAGGAAGGTTTGGCTGAACCAGATGCCTATGCGAAGCTGGGATATGGCCCGGTCTACGGTCTATTGATGATTGCGCCATCGGCAAATTTCGGCGGTGCAAAAGGGGCGCGCGTCCCATTGGCTGTAATCTTGCCATCTTGTGATAGCGATGTTTTTAATCAGGAAGGTCAGCTTTTTTATGAGATCAGTCGGCTTGACCCGGAACAAAACGAATGGGCTTCTTCCGTCTGGCTGGAGCAAGCCAACCATAACTATTTCAATGAAACCCTTCGGGATGAAGCGGTGGCGCGCCCGGGCAGGCTTGACTGCGAGCCATTGTTGCAGCCGGAAGCGCAGCGCGACTTTCTCAGCATTTATACAAAAGACTTTTTGGAGCAGATCTTCCACAAGGATCAAGATGCAATGGCACGCCTGGGGATGGATTTCCCGGCGCAGGCGCCGTCCGAGCTGTACGGGTTGCCCGCCCGCGTTGCTTCCCTCGCCCCCGCCGCAGACCGCCTGCGATTGCTGCTTCCAGCCAGCTCAGCCGAGCTGGAAACCAACCTGGCAGGGGGTAGTGTAATCACTGAGAGCCTTCAGATCACCTATTGCATGGAAGGCTATTATGTGCCAGCGATGAAGCCGGGAAGCGAGCCGTGCAAGCGGGTAAACCTGGTTATCCCAGGCAATCCAGCTATGATCGTCGCCTCCTGGTTCCAAAGCGGTGGAGCGTTGCGTTTCTCACTGCCTGAGGAAACAGATCTGAGGCCGTATTCCGCAATCAGCTTGCGCGCTGCTGTCGACCCGTTATCGACCTTGAATAAAGCTGACACTTACCAGGCGTTCACGATTAAATTGGCAGACAAAGAGGGAAACACCGCCTCTGTGCGGACACGGGGCGATGAGCCAGCCTTACGGTTCCCAAAAGGCAATAAAGAGAAGAACGATACTTTTGATGGGGGATGGTTCACCGGCCGCGTCCCGCTGACTTCGATCAGGGTCCTGTTGAGTGATTTTACTGGGGTTGATCCATCTGCAATCCGGGAGATCACTTTGTTGTTTGATCAATCGGCAAGTGGCTCCCTCTTCATCAGTGATATTGAAATCGTTCGATAGGTTGTTCGATTCACAAATGTTCCAAAATCATATATTAAGAGTCTGCAGAGGTTCTTATGACATCCACACTCCAGTCTAACTCAGTTTCACAGAAACTCGGATTTGATCCCAGCTACTTGGATGAATTTGAGGCCAAGATTTTTATTGAAGGCGCCCAGACCCGTCGGCGTCTGGTGAATTTTTTTGTCCTTTTACTTCTGGCGACTGTGATCGCCAATTACGGGGTACTTTCAAATTCCATCGCCACTGTCATCGGTGCTATGATCGTCGCCCCGCTGATGGGGCCAATTATGGCAACCACAGCTGCGGTGGTCATGGGCTCCGCCCAGCGCGCCTGGCGCTCGCTGGTATTGGTTACCATCGGTGTGCTATGCGTAATTGTATTTTCTGCTTTGCTCACCCTGGTTGTCCCGGATATCACAATATCCTTTACGAACAACGGCGAGATCGCCTCGCGCATTTCCCCTGGCATCTATGCACTACTCACTGCGTTAGGTGCTGGGGCAGCGGGTGCATTTATTATCTCACGTGCTGAAATTGCCGATTCGATGGGTGGTGTAGCTATTGCGATATCTCTGGTTCCGCCCTTGTGCGTGGTTGGCATATCAATTTCCCAGGGAGAATGGGTCGCCGCTGGAGGAGCACTCCTGCTGTTCCTGACCAATTTTTTTGCCATTTTACTCGCCGGGGGGGTGGTGTTCATGCTGATCGGTCTGGGCAGGATAGTTAAGGATGAAACCCGAGCGCGATTACGCCGTCGTTCTTTTGTACTGATTGTGCTCGGCACCGTGCTTGTGGCAATTCCCTTAACCCTGACCGCTTTTCGTACCGTGGTCGATACAATATCCAGGAATAAAGCAACCACCGTAGTTCAAGAATGGCTTCAGGGAACATCTGACCGGATTGTGGCAGTCAGCGTTAACGGCCAATTGGTCACCGTAACCGTCGAAGGAGTTGATCAGTTGAAATCTGTAAACGAGCTGGCTAAAGAATTGGAAAAAGCTCTCCAACACCCTGTCGCTGTCAGCTTGCGCGTGGTTCCGACAAAGGTAGAATTTTCGCAGAGCTCGTCTTCACCGTAATCGAATTCATTGAGCGCCCCCGGCCAGATTCGAACCGACAACCGTCTGATCCGAAATGCGAGGGTGCCAATT
>JAGDMX010000077.1 GCA_017860725.1 Chloroflexota bacterium
CGTGAGCCGGCAGGACCAGGTTCTGCGCCAGGCAGGCGTTGGCTTCCGCCTCGTACAGCGCGTACATCTGGCGCAAGCGCTCGACGTCGGCGATCTCGAAATAATACTTGCTATGTTCCTGCTCTGCCTGCAAGTTGACGTCGCCGTCGGTTAGCGCCGGACTCCATTGGATTTCGCGGAAGCTGCTCACCCGCTGCAAGGCGATGGCGATGCGATCGAGGCCATAGGTGATCTCTACCGAGACCGGGTCCAGTTGGACGCCGCCAGTCTGTTGGAAGTAGGTGAATTGGGTGATTTCCTGACCGTCAAGCCAGACCTCCCAACCCAACCCCCAGGCGCCCAGAGCGGGCGATTCCCAGTTATCTTCCACGAAGCGGAAATCGTGTTTGCGCGGATCGATCCCTAGCGCCTCCAGCGATTGCAGGTAGATTTCTTGGGGGTTACCCGGGTCGGGTTTAAGGATCACCTGGAACTGGTAGTGCATCTGCATGCGGTTTGGGTTTTCGCCATAGCGGGCGTCGTCAGGGCGGATCGATGGCTCGACGTAGGCGACATTCCAGGGCTCCGGGCCGAGCACGCGCAGGGAGGTGGCCGGGTTCAGGGTTCCTGCGCCCACCTGCGAATAATACGGCTGCCAGATCAGGCAGCCGTGTTTGGCCCAGAAATCCTGCAAGGTCATGATGATAGATTGGAAGTCAAGTGTCATAAATTACTTGGGCAGTTCGCCAGCCAGCTCCTTGTCGATGACATATTTGAACACACTATAGGGTTGGGCGCCGACAACTGGGATACCGTTGATGAAAAATGTCGGGGTGGAATTGATCCCCAGGTTGGTAGCGTATTCCAGGTCTGCGGTGACCTCAGCCTGATAGCGGTGGTCCGTCAAGCACTGTTGAAACTTGGTCATATCCAGGCCGAGCTCGCTGGCATACTTCACATACGTGTCTGCCCCGAGCGGAGATTCCATTCCGAACAGCTTATCATGGTATTTCCAAAAGGCGCCCTGCTCGTTGGCGCATTCCGCCGCTTCGGCCGCGGGCTGGGCCTGCGGATGTATGCTGGTTAGCGGAAAATCTCGATAGACGAAACGGATCTTATCGCCATAGTCCTGCAATAATTGCCCGTACACCTCCTGCTCCCACTTCTGGCAGTATGGGCACTGGAAATCACTGAACTCGATGACAGTGATCGGGGCGTTGGCTGAACCCAAGGTTGGATCGTCATCCACCGTGACAGGATAACGCTTGATCTGCTGGGTGGCTTCCGGAGTAGAGCCCTGTGCGCCTAATCCAGCGGTGTCAGCCGACACGGCAGAATTCTGAGTAGTGCTTCTGCCCCAAAAGGCAAAACCGACCAACAGGCCGATCGCAAAGGCCAGCGGTAAAAACCAGATGTTCACGTTTAAGGTGGGGCGCTTATCGGGGGAGGAATTATTTTCAGGGAGAGGGGTTTTATTTTCCATAATCAGCGATTATAACATGAGCAAATCGATAAAATTAGTAAAAGGAAAGTTATTAAGTTATCGGCGGGTCGCTGTTGCCAGCCTCGGGTTGGATAACGGGTGCGACGGGTTCGGAATAACGCCGCGACATCAACAAAAACCCGCATACGCTGGCGAGACCGAATAAAAATCCACCGTACCAGATAGTTACCGGACCATAATTGTCATTTAGATACCCACCGATTACCGGTCCGATCCCGGCCGCTACGCCCCAGGTCATCCCGTATATACCCATGTAACGGCCGCGCATATTCGCTGGCGCCAGGTTTGCGGCATAAGCCGTGGCAGTCGGCGACATCATGAGCTCGCCAAAGGTGAGAATGATCATGCTCAACCAAAACCCCCAGAAGCCCTGGCCCAGCGCCACACTGCCCACCCCGATCGCGTAAAACAACGATCCCACGGCCAGGACCCGTAAAGCCGGGAAACGCCGGGTTAGCATGGTTACCGGCAACTGGAGGAAAACCACCATCAAGGCATTGGTCATGGGGATCAATCCGTACAGGCTTTCCGGCATCTGGTAGTTCTCCTTGGCGTACACGCCAAGCAGCACCCAGATCAAGGCAGCACAAACCTGGGTGAGGGTGAAAGCCACTGCAAACCCCATAAACGGACGGTCTCTAAAGATACGGCCATAACCACCGAATTTCTCCCTGGGCGGCTTGGCTGTGACTGCCAGAGGCGGCAGCGTCTCGTGGGCAAAGAAGGCTACCAAAATGGCATAGATCGCCAGGCCGGCCGCGCCGGCCAGAAAGGCGAAAGTATAAGAGATCGAGGCCAGGATGCCCCCGATAGCCGGGCCGACTGCAACGCCCAGGTTGTTGCTGGTGCGCATCAGCGCATAAGCATCGGTGCGCCGCTCCGGAGGGATCATGTCCGCCATCATCGCATCCGCCCCCACCCGGTAAAGTGGGTTGAAGGCACCGCTGAGCGCCATCAGCACGGCAAAGGCCGAAAATGTATTCGCCTGGCTCATCAACAGGTAGGCCAGGGCGTTCATTCCCAGGCTGACCACCATGACCCATTTGCGCCCGGCGCGGTCTGTCACGGGACCGGCCAGAAAAGAAAACAGCAGTCCCATCCCGGCGTTCAAAGTCATCAGGCTGGCCACCTGGGTTAGCGGCAGCTTTAATTTACCGCTGACATAGATCATCAAGAACGGCCAGACCATGCTGGCGCCAAGCGTGCTGATCAGCATCCCGGCAAACAGCAGCCAGAACTGGCGTGGGTAGGACTGGACCAGGTTAGAAACTCGGTCGTGGAAGGCTGACCTTTTTTCCACTAGACTTATCCCCCGGTGAATTTGGTCTTGTAACCCAAGGCGCGCAGTTTGGAGGCTATTTTTTCGCGGTGGTCGCCCTGGATCTCAATGGTTCCATCCTTCACCGTACCGCCAGTCCCACAGGCCTGTTTGAGCTGGGTAGCAAGCGCTTTCAAGTCGTCTGAGTTAAGCTGTAAGTTGCGGATAACAGTAACGGTCTTCCCACCCCGGCCTTTGGTCTCGCGCTGGATAGCTGCGGTCTGTCCGCCCGGCGGCAGGCTGACCGGTTTTGGGCAGCGACAGGGGGAACGCTTGCAACGCGGGCAGAGCTGGAAATCTGGATCGGTGGAATAGACGGTCGGATGTTCGTCAATGGGCATATTCAACCTCGTCGCATGGATTCTACCATCACGGCTTTCTTAGAAAGTAAAACCGAGGATTTACATTCAGCTTGTAAATATTGCCCTATTGTTGACGCTAATTCCGTATCTAAGTACAATCAAATTGTGCAGAGCTCTTAGCCAAGCAACTCCTTTTTGCACATGCTCAGTCTCATAAGACACTTTCTGTTTAAGTTGTCAATGATGACATTGAACTACGCCTATACTCCCCAAATCTGGCCGTCTCTCTTGACGGTTCTACTGCTATTCACACTGGCGGTCTATGCCTGGCGCCGCCGGAGTGTGCCTGGCGCCTCGCCATTTACAATCGCCTGCCTGTTCGCCGCAATGTGGGCGGCTGGCTCCGTGATGGAATACGCGGCGGTGGATTTAGCATCCAAGATCTCCTGGGTCAAGTTCCAGGCAGCCTGGCAATTACCTGTCGCAACTGCCATTACCTGCTTTGTCCTGGAATATACCTGGCCCGGTCGCTGGCTCACCCGCCGCAACCTGGCTTTGCTGTCTGTCCCTCCTATCCTGATCCTCCTCGTGATCCTGACCGACAATCTATATCACCTGGCATGGCGTGGCTTTACGTTCGCTGAATCGATTCAACCGCAATTTAGCCCAGTCGGTTGGATCGGTTTCGCCTATATATTCGGGGTTTTGGGAACCCTGAACCTGGTCGTCTTCGGCTGGCTATTCCTGCGCTCCCCACAACACCGTTGGCCAGTGGTTCTCATGCTTGTAGGACAGTTTGGGGGGCGCATACTTTACATGTTAGAACGGACCGGTCTCCTCCATTCAGTCCTGCCCATCGACCTGCTCGGGATGGCGTTCGAGTTCTCCATGTTTGCCCTGGCTCTGTTCGGCTTCCGTATTCTGGACCCCATCCCCATGGCAAGCCGGACAGCCATCGAGCAGCTTCAATCCGGAATGCTGGTGCTCGATCCCCAGGGAAGGATTGTCAGCCTGAACCCGGCCGCAGAACGGATTTTGGGCGCACCCCTGAGCCGCCTCAGGGGTCAGCCGGTTGGGGATCTGCTGCCAGCTTTGCCATGTGAGCATCTGGCTGAATTTGCTGAGACCGAATTCGAGTTCAGCCTCCCGAAAGGGAATCGGGATGGGGTAGGGAGCGGGCTGGAAACCCGCTATTATCTATTGGAAGCCTCTTCCTTGAACGATTGGCGTGGGTTGGAAGTTGGCCACCTGCTTCTCTTGCACGATGTGACCGGGCAGAAGCACGCCCAGGCGCAGCTGCTAGAGCAACAGCGGGCGCTGGCCATGCTGCAAGAGCGCGAGCAGCTCGCCCGCGAGCTGCATGACGACCTGGGACAGGCGCTCGCAGCCGTGCATCTGCAGGCCACCACAGCAAAGCTGTTGCTTGCCATTGGGAAAACCGACCAGGTGAGTGAGACTCTCGAAAACCTGGCCGAAACGACCTTGCAGGTGGAAGCCGACATGCGCGAGTACCTGCTGGGAGCCCAGACCGTGACTTCAGCCGACCGTCCATTCTTCGAGATGCTGCGAGAATATCTCGTGAGATTCAGCCGGCAGTACAATCTGCCCGTCGATCTCACCGTACAACCGGGACTAAGTGAACCACAACTGCCCCCAACCGTCTCGGTGCAGCTCCTGCGCATCATCCAGGAAGCGCAGTCGAATGTGCGCAAGCACGCATGCGCCCGCTTCGTTCAAGTTGACTTTGCAATCTCAGGCGATTGGGTGCGGGTTGTCGTTTCCGACGACGGCCAGGGGTTTGACCCGGCGGCGACTGCTCAACAAGGCGCAGGCTTTGGCTTGCAGTCCATGCGCGAGCGCGCCGAAGCGCTGGGCGGTCATCTTGAGGTGAACTCTGCACCAGGGAAGGGGACGCAGGTGGTGGTGCAAGTGCCTGTAAGTAAAGTAAATGGTGAGAAGTGAACAGTTCACCGTCCACCGTTTTCTGGTACTGATGTCATTATGAAAATCTTGCTCGTCGACGACCACTCCCTCTTTCTCCAGTCGCTCAAGGTGCTGTTAACCGCCAGCGGATTTCAGGTGGTTGGCACCGCAGAAAATGGGATGGAAGCGCTCAAGCAGGCGCGCCTGCTCAAACCAGATCTCATCCTGATGGATATCGAGATGCCTGTCTGCGATGGGCTGGCAGCCACACGCCTGATCAAGGCGGAAATGCCACAAATTAAGATTGTGATGTTGACCGTCTCCTCCAGTGATGAGCATCTCTTTGAGGCTGTCAAGAGTGGGGCGAGTGGATATTTGCTAAAGAGCCAGAGTGCCGATCGCTTCCTTGAGATGATCGCTCAGGTAGAACACGGAGGCGCTGTGCTGCCACCCGAGCTGGCTGCCCGCCTGTTGGAAGAGTTCGCCCGCCAGGCGCAGCATCTCGAGCAGCCGGTGGAAGGTGCAGCGGATGATTTAACCGCCCGCCAGCTCGAAATCCTCACTCTGGTCGCCCGGGGTTTGACCTATCACCAGGTGGGCGAGGCACTCCATCTCAGCGAAGCGACGGTTCGCTACCACATGAGCCAGATACTGGAGCGGCTGCATCTCGAAAACCGCGCCCAGGTGATTGCTTACGCTGCCCGCCACGGATTGTAGCAAATAGACACGCTGTATAGTAAAAGGTAAACAGTGAACTGTTTACCTTTCACTGGATTTCCGCCTCACTGCGTCATTTCTTCACAAGACTATCGTTTCCGCAGTACCCAGACTATCGCTTCCGCTAGTTACTAGCTGATTCTATAGGGGTAAAGTAGAAGATGAATATAAAGACGGTCGTTCAAATTTAATAAAAATTGAGGCAGCGATGGTTGCAGATGCACGCGTGGTCCTTTATGGCAACTCGGTATTCCTGGCCGGGATTAAAACCGAGCTCCAGCGCTACGAGGCGCTGGATTTGAGGACGGTGGAAGTTAGCTGTCCTGACGCCCGCGAGCTCATTCGCGCGTTTAATCCGCATGCATTGCTCTTCGACCTGGCAGCCGCACAGCCAGATTTTGCCGTCGCATTGTTGCGCGAGCGACCGGACCTGCTCTTGATTGGGGTGGACCCAACCTGCGACGAGCTGTTGGTCCTGTCCAGCCACCCGCAGCAGGCTCTGGCCGTGTCGGACATCGTCAAGGTCATCCACCTAGAAGGAGGCAGAGCTGTGGAGATAGGGAGACAAGGAGAGGGGGAGAGGCGAGGTGGTGAAGAACTCATCTCCATTATGCAAGAATCTAGTTCAGATGAATTCAACAAGAGAGATTCGGATAAAGGTGTATCAAATAATTAGTTCATATTAAATCAAGGAGGAACAATCTCATGATGATCTCGCGTAAGGAGTTTCTCAAGGTTTCCGCCATGATGTCTGCTTCCGCTTTCCTTAGCAGATATGTTGGGATTGACAAAGTCTTGGCTATGAATGCCAAAGGATCCCATCCGAACATCTTGTTGCTCCTGGTGGACCAACAACGGATTCCGCCGGCGTATGGACCCGATGAGGGTGAGGCGCAGGGATTGAAAGAGATACTTGGTTTCAGGCCGATATCTCCTGACAACCCATTCATCCAGTTTTTCCCCGGATATCTACGCCTGCGACAGAATGCTGTCGTCTTGAGAACCCACTACACCGCCTCTGCAGCCTGCGTACCCAGCCGGACCTGCATCATGACCGGTTCCTATTCAACCGGCGTAGAGCAGACGGACGGGGGGTTCAAATCTGCTGAGGATGTGCCCTGGCTCGACCCCGAGGGCACACCGACCATCGGCGATTGGTTTCAGGCCGCCGGTTACTACACACCCTATTATGGGAAATGGCACGTATCGTACCCCGAGGGACCTGAGTATCTTGAGCCCTGGGGTTTTAAGGAGTGGGACAAGTCTTATCCCGATGCTCATGTCGGCGGCACCTGGAACCTGGGTGTGTACCGCGATATCGGCTGCGCGGATGATGTGGTGGAATTTCTGAATGGAAGGGCAAAGGATCCAGCCAATGGGCCGTGGTTCGCCGTAGGCTCGGTGGTAAATCCTCATGACAACCACTCCTGGCCCGTACCCTGGCATTTCAGTGACCCCGAAGTGGGCGTTGTTCCCTTGAACACCTATCCGCCTTCACCGATTGTTCCCCCCCTGGGCATGCAAAGCTATGAGAAAGAGGTCCCCCCGGATAGTGGCAACTTTGTCAGAGTTGACCTTAACCCCGCCGGTTTTCCTGAAGACAATTGTTCTCTGCCGCCAACCTATGCCGAGTCTCTTAACGACAAGCCACGCTGTCAATACGACTATTCTCTGAAGTGGGGTCTTTCGGAAAAAGCCATCAAGCAGAAAGACGGATTTCCCGACTCAGCTTACCCATTCCAGCTTCAGGGAGAATTAGCCACGGTCTGGTCGCTGGGATACAACCGGTTCTATGAGTATTGCCACTACCTGGCGGACCTTCAGCTTAGCCAGATATTGCAAGCTCTCGACGACAGTGACCTTGCGGAAAATACCATCGTAGTCTTCCTGTCCGACCATGGTGAGATGGCAGGGGCGCATGGCGGCATGATTCAGAAGTGGCACAACGCGTATGAAGAAACGATCCGCGTGCCGATGGTCATCTCTTCGCCCCTCGTCAACAAGCGCAAGTGGAGAATGAGGCACATCCTGCAACCCACAAGCTCGATCGACCTGGCGCCGACTTTATTAGGCCTGGCAGGATTAGATGTAGAGGAGCTGCGAGCCAAATTGGAAGCCGTTCATGGCCAATCAAACGTGGCGGCTTTCGTAGGCGCAGATCTGTCGTCTCATATAATGGGTGAAAGGGAAGGCGTTATCCGCGGGCCTGACGGAAGACCGCGCACCGGCGTTTTTTTCTTCAGCAACGACGCGGTCACCGAGCTCGGTCATACTCAGCACGATGATATGTATGAAGACTACGAACGTTTTCTAGAGCTTGTTAATGAAACGAGGGCGAACGGATATCCCCTGGCAGAGGGACCAGTGAGACAGCCCAACCACGTGCGGGCCCTGTGCACCGGAGACTGGAAGATCGTCCACTATGTGGACCCGAATGAGGTCGAGCCGGATGAATGGGAGCTTTATTGCCTGACAGCAGACCCCATCGAAGCCATAAATCTGGTTGATTTCAGGACCGGGGAGGTGCGTGACGATGTGACTGTGCCCGGCCTAACTAAAAATCAACTGGAGCGAAAAAACAGGCAGCTGAAAGAAGAGCTGGCCCGGCAGGAAGCTGCTATGCTGGGTGAGTCTTCCTAAAGGAACCCCCCAGCTGAGTCTGCTGGCGCTGGACCCGGAGGGCGACCGGCTGATGGTGCTCTCCAGCTAGGCCTCAGGCGCTCGAACGACTGGAGACTTGATTGAGGTCATCCGGAAATACGGCAGGGAGGAAGCAGCGAGGTAGGAACAAGAAAGGAGAAAATTTAATGAACGAAAAGGACAAATTCCAACGCGTGATTCTGCCCATCCCCGACATTCCACCTGTCGGGCTGACCACCTACGACGCCAAAGATCCGGATACCAAGTATCCGCCGATTGAGCCGTTGCGTCCCCC
>JAGDMX010000428.1 GCA_017860725.1 Chloroflexota bacterium
CCGGATTTGCACGTTTGGGGAAGTGGCAATCTCATTCAGACGCTTATCAAGCATGATTTGGTCGATGCGTTCTGGCTGATGATATATCCGATTGCATTGGGCGGTGGCAAGCGGTTGTTTGCCGATGGCACGATGCCGATGGCATTCAAGGTGACAGAAAGCATCGTCACCCCGCCTGGCGTCATTGTCGTGAATTACGAGCGTGCAGGCGCAATCACAACCGGAAGTTTATGAATATTCGCCTCGTGTTGGGCCTCTGAAAGGATACCCACCCTCTCCGCAGGTCGTAAGATCCCCATGGGCAGCTTAAGCTGCCCATTATCGCCGGCTTTTGTTTATCTGGCAGTTTTCAACCTCGGCACTCAATCCATCAGCCGAGATTAGGGCTCGACACTCGTGATTTCGCCAAAACCGTTAACCTTGATCGTCCACTCGCTCCCTGGTTGGTAGCGTTCAAATTCAGCCGGGTCATTCGGGCGGTAGTTGTAGATTTCATCCTCAGCTACCAGAACGACCAGGTAATACTCCTGGCGGTCCCCTTCGCGCTGCTCTTGATTTAAGACAAACTCAGGCCATACCGGCTGCGCGTCACGCCCCTCCGCGATTACCTGGTCGATTTCCTGCCATGCCAGCGCAGTATAGGTGCAGTAGCTTTCGTAGACCTGATATTGGCAGTCTTGAACGACCTTGCCAACCCCACTGCCTTGATCAATCGTGTAAGGCGTACCGCACACCTCCGTGGCTTTTGCCACCGGCTCAGAGCTGGTTCCACGGTAGCGATCGCCGCATTGGATGTTCTCCGCCTCCGCAGGCAAGTTCTCTTCCCAGGCTTCCAGGGTGACCGGCATACGCTGCTCAATTGCAATGATGCGCTGCCAGCTTACATCTGTCACTTCGGCCCGCAGGTCGGTGGTGCGTGAGCCTTGAACGAAGAAATAGACTACTGAGCTGATACAGGCGACTACCAGGACGGCGATTAGCGCGATGAGCCAGGCGGGCATCTTCGAGCGGGCCGGAGGTGCTGCCGGCTTTTCTTTGGGACGGGCAATATCCCCACCACAGTTCGGACATCGTTCTGAACCTGCTTTGACCTTTTCCCCACAAGATGGGCAGACGATGTCCGGCGTTGGCTCTTTTTGAAATGCTCCAAGAACCTGTCCGGCTTGCCGCGCCGCTGCATCCTTCAGGTCGCCGCCGCATTGCGTACAGATAGCGCTTCCGGCGGGATTGCGCGCCCCACAATAAGGGCAGTGGATATCTGCCCCTTTCTTTGCTGCCTGGATCTGGGCCTCGTCGGTAATTAATGTTTGCTGATCGGGCAGCTCAAACTGGTCGTCGGTCGACATGGGCGCACCGCAGTTGACACAGGTTTTTCGCGTGCCCGCATTCCTCGTCTGGCAGCGTTTGCAAACCCATTCCAGCTCTGTGTATCCCACTGTTTTTTGAGGCACTATCGATTCTCCTGAGTAGGCTTATAGAATCATTATACCTGTGAAATTCCTCCCTTTCATAAATATTAGAACTCATCTCTACACCCTCCCACCGAATTATTGAGATAACATCTAGCTTCATCCACGCAGGTATAAGTGCCATTCCCTTTTCGATGCTCGAATTTCTCTGTATTCGTCGAGATAATATGAAATTTCCCGGTATTTATTGCCGACTATCCCAGAGATGTGGTAATATTATTGTTTGTAAGACTCAGGCGGGAATTGAACCTGGTTATCGGTTGTATAGAAAACCATGGATTCAGCGTGTAAACTCAAAGAAAATTGAACATCAAGGAGAGTATTGCTATGAACAAGAAAATCTATACCGGTGTATTGATTTTGTCTTTAATCTTTTTGCTGTTCGGTGGTGAAGTAAACACACCGGCTTTGTCTCAATCACCCAGCGGTTACATCCGCTTGGTGAGGTCGATGGCATTCGATGAAACGGGTGTCTCCAACCCGGTGGGTATTGCATTTTCTATACAAGCAGATAATTTTCACGTGGTAGGGATGCAAGGGCAGAACCTGCCAGCCAGCCTGGCAATTACCCAAATGGATCGCTTTGCGGGTCAATCGGACACAGATCTGATTACAGCATCTGCGGTGGAGCCGATTAATCTGGCGTTTGACAATAAAGCAGGTCGATTGTTGATCTATCAAAACGCTACCAACACTTTAGTTGAGGTAAAACAAGATTCTGAAGGGAATCTCCTTCCACCGAGTCTGACCACACACGAAGTCCAGCAGTTTGGGGTGCAGTCCCCGCAGGGGATGAGCGTGGATTCACAGAGCGGGGATCTTTTCATCTTGGATACCGTAGGTCCGCAGATCGTGCATGTCAGCCCAGGAGCAGATGGCACCTTTAGTGGTGCCGCTGTGTCTTCTGTGGATTTAGGTTCGGTCGGTGGCTCTAATCTCCGCGGGGTGGCAGTTGACCCATCCACCGGTAACTTCTTCGTGGTCAGTCCGGATGAGCTCAAGTTATACGAGATCCACGCGACTGGTGTTGTAGCAGCTGTTCGCGACCTGTCAGGTTTCGGAATTGTAAACCCGCAAGGGCTGGTATTCGCACCCAGTGGTGATCAGACGGACGATCCTACAACCATGAGCCTGTATCTGGCCGACAGCGGCGCTCTCACTGCGGGTGATTCGACCTCGACAACTCCATCCCAGATGATAGATGGCACGACAGATATCCATACAGCCGGCCAAATTGTTGAGCTCTCGATGATTGAGATCCCGGCTGCTGGTACAGCGGCATTTCCTTCAGCCTTGGTCGCCACCAGGGATTTATCCTTGCTTTCCCCTCCAATTCCAGACCCTACGGGATTGACCTATGTATCCACCAGCAATACCCTGGTCGTATCGGATAGTGAAGTTGAAGAAACGGTGAATGGTATCACCCAATTTCAGGGGGCTAACGTTTGGGAGCTAACCCTGGATGCCAGTGTCGTGGTAACTGGGAATATTTCCTATATTCCTCCGACCATCCTTGCGTTCTCTAACGAGCCAAACGGAGTTGCTTTTAATCCCTCGAACGGGCACTATTACTTTACCGATGACAATGCAAATTTCGTTTTTGATCTGGCCCCAGGCCCGGATGGGCAGATGTGGACAGCCGATGACGTATTGGATGGCTT
>JAGDMX010000429.1 GCA_017860725.1 Chloroflexota bacterium
TCATAACCAACAACATCCGGTTCACCGCCAGTGCTTTCCATTGCATTAAGTGACGACAGTTTTTCAGGATGAGCTTCCAATTTTGCTTGTATTTTAGGCCAGTCAAGATCTTGGTGGCGGTTCATGTTTTTCTCAAAACGAACCCGCAATGTTTTGAGTAGTTCTTCACCTTGTTCTGGTGATAATTCCAAATTTATCTCGATTTTTGGAATAGGTTGACCATTACCTTTCGATGATTTTTTTGCCATGAATTGACTCCTTTTTATTGCTATTCATGCTGCAATACCTTCGCCCAAAATAGGCTGAAGTGAATGGGCTTTTTGTAGTAGAGTAGAAATCCTCCAAGACCAAAACTCACACAACAAGCCCATGACAGACATTTTAGCACTTTTACAACCGATCTAAAACAGCATATCCAAAACAACGATGCGGCAATTGAGCCGGATCATTGTAGCGATGATCGCGATGACGGGACGGGTCACGATGCTGGAACTATCGCGCTGGACCGAGAAAGGCAGCAGCTACCGGAGCGTACAGCGTTTCAATTACACGGTCATCCCCTGGGCGCAGGTATTTTGGGTATTCATTCGCGCGTATCTGCTAGATCACCAGGATACCTACCTGTTGGCAGGCGATGAGAGTGTGGTGACCAAAGCCGGGAAGCAAACCCACGGGTTGGATTACTTTTTCTCCAGTCTGCAGCAGAAAGCCGTTCCGGGGTTGTTCTTTTTCACCTTGTCCCTGTGAGCACACACCAGCGGCGCTCATATCCTGTGGATGTAGAACAGATGATGCGCACGGCATAAGAAAAAGCTGCCAGCAAGGCCAAGAAACATGCCGGTTTCATCGCCTTAATTGGCGAAGGTAATGTACGAGTTTATAGTAATTTAATTATACCTGTCACTTGTACTTACCAGGATTGACTCTCTCCCGGTATCTTTGTACAATCAAATTGTAAGTATCACTAATATGCAAAATTCATTTTCCGGATGGTCAGCCGTTTAATCTATCCCTGGGCTTGAGGATCGATCATGTCTTCGAATTACGCCTACACCCCCACCATCTGGCCGTCTATCTTAACCGTCCTCTTGTTAATCGCGCTGTCCATCTACAGCGGACGCCGGCGCAGCGTGCCCGGCGCGCTGCCGTTTGCCATTGGCAGCCTATTTGCCGCGCTGTGGGCGTTCGGTTCTGTTATGGAAGTGGCTGCTGTGGATGTACAGGTAAAGATTTTCTGGTTGAAATTTCAGGGCGTCTGGCAGTTGCCCACCGCTACCGCAACCACCTGCTTCATCCTGGAATACGCCTGGCCCGGGCGCTGGTTGACCCGCCGCAACCTGGTCCTGCTGTCCATTCCATGCCTGCTGTCTCTGGGAGTGATCCTGACCAACGATCTCCATCACCTCACTTGGCGCGGATTTGTATATGATGGCACAGTTATCCCGCTGCGCGGTCCGAGTAACTGGGTGTTATTTGCATATGGGTACGGATTGGGCATTGTCAATCTCATCGTCTTGGCCTGGCTGTTCCTGCGTTCGCCGCAGCACCGCTGGCCGGTGGCGATCATGCTCACCGGTATGCTCGTTGGGCGTGTGCACTATCTGCTGGAGGCCGCGCGTATACTCCAATCCAATTTACTCATGAACGTGCCCCAAGTTGCTTTTGAGTACCTGATCTATGCCGTCGCCCTGTTCGGCTTCCACATCCTGGACCCCATCACCCTGGCCCGCCAGGCGGTGATCGACCAAATGCGCGAAGGCATGCTGGTGTTGGATCTACAAGGGCGAGTGACCAGTATGAACCTGTCTGCCGAACGGATTTTGGGTGAATCAACCGGACACCTCAAGGGCCAGCCGGTAGATAAGCTGCTGCCTGCCATCCCCGACGGGCATTTTGATGTCACCAAGGAGACCGAAATCGAGCTTAACCTCCCAGAAGAACAAGAGGATGATATGAGTGCAGGGCAAGCGGTCCGGCATTATACGCTGGAAGTCTCTGCATTGAAGGACTGGCGTGGGCTGGAAGTTGGCCGCTTGCTCCTGCTGCATGACGTGACTGAGCAAAAGCGGGCTCAGGCACAGCTCATGGAGCAGCAGCGGGCGCTGGCCATGCTGCAAGAACGTGAGCAGCTGGCGCGTGAGTTGCACGACACCCTCGGGCAGGTCTTTGTATTTGTCAATACACAGGGACAAACCATCCGCCGCTTGCTAAGCCAGGGAGATATTGCTACCGCGGATGAATACACCAATCGCCTGGTGGAGGTCGCCCGAGAGGCAGATGTCGATATTCGCGAATCCATCCTGGGCCTGCGCGTGGCCCTCTCCGCGCAAGGGTTTTTTCCGGTCCTGGTAGAGTATCTTGCCCAATACGAGAAGAACTATGGTATCTACACCGAGCTTGAGAGGCCCGAAACCATGCTGGATGCGGTATTTGAGCCGCTGATCGAGGCCCAGCTCCTGCGCATCCTGCAAGAAGCCCTCACCAATATCAGGAAGCATGCTGGCGCCAACCATGTGCGGATTGCCTTTGCCTCCGAAGATAACTGCGTTCGTGTCACTGTGCAGGACGATGGTCTGGGGTTTGATCCGGAGGCGCACTCTGATCCATTCAGCGAGCATGTCGGCCTGCGTGTGATGCGCGAGCGCGCCGAGGAGGTGGGAGGCAGCTTGCGGGTGGATTCAACCCCTGGCCGTGGGACCTGTGTTATAGTGCAAATACCGGTGAACAGTAAATAGTGACAGTAAACGGCTGACTGTTCACTTCTAATGGAGATACGATGAGAGCCTTGCTCGTTGACGACCATAGTCTTTTCCTTGAGGGTCTACGCAACCTGCTCGTCTCGGAGGGCATCCAGGTAGTTGGTCTGGCGCATGATGGGTTGGAGGCGCTGTCCCAGGCGCGTCGTCTGCACCCGGATGTGATTCTGATGGATGTCCAGATGCCGCGCTGCGACGGGGTCGCGGCTACCCGCCTGATCAAGGCCGAGATGCCCGAAATTAAGATCGTCATGCTGACTATGTCAGATGATGAGCACGACCTGTTCGAGGCGGTTAAGAGCGGAGCATCCGGCTACCTGCTCAAACGCCTGGAAGCGGAAGACTTCTTTGCCTATCTCGTCGAGCTGCA
>JAGDMX010000008.1 GCA_017860725.1 Chloroflexota bacterium
ATTTGGCTCAACAAGATATAACCGATCAGGATTCACTCCACAGTGAATGGTATATGCTGGATCTAGGGCATGGTCGCTGTCCACCCAGGCACACAGCCCACCCTGCCTTTGCGCCGCGGCAACCAGATGCAAGCAAAATGTAGTTTTGCCTGACATGACCGTACCGGATACCTCGGTGATATGACCCGGCGGGATGCCACCAGTACCTAATAAGATATCCAAACGCAGTGACCCGGTGGGTATTGCCGGGAACTGTGCAGGGTTCTTATCCGGGAGATAAAATGGATCAACGGGCTGCATTGGCAAGGATAGAGGCTCCAGTAACTTAAGTGTAGATTAGATATGGATAGCAGGCAAGTGATTCACTCGATAAGATGTTTAATCCTAACTGTTTATGAAAGCATATGAGTCTCGGATGATGGATGATAAAATCGAGACACAAATCAAGCCGAATATCAACGATACTGATGACGAGAGCAACTGTTCAAAACCCTACCGGTCTGGAAAAATCGTAGCAAACCCAAGATATGGATCAGAGAGGAACCATCGATGATTAAGATTACGCGTGAAGATGCCCTTGAATATCACCGCCTGGGCAATAAGCCTGGCAAGATCGCGATTGTGCCCACCAAACCTATGGCAACCCAGCGTGACCTGGGACTGGCCTACACTCCCGGGGTGGCGGTGCCAGTTCTGGAGATTGCCAAAGACCCCGAGTTGGCTTATGAATATACCTCGAAAGGGAACCTGGTAGCGGTTGTTTCCAACGGGACGGCGATTCTCGGGCTGGGCGACCGAGGAGCTTTAGCTAGCAAGCCAGTGATGGAAGGCAAGGGTGTGCTCTTTAAGAAATTTGCCGATGTAGATGTGTTTGACATCGAGTTGAACAGCCACGATCCAGATGTAATCATCCAGGTGGTGGCGGCCATCTCACCCACTTTTGGTGGCATAAATCTGGAGGACATCAAAGCGCCAGAATGCTTCTACATCGAAGAGACTTTAAAGGAGATGTTGGATATCCCGGTGTTCCACGATGACCAGCACGGCACGGCGATCATCTCCGGCGCGGCATTAGTTAATGGTTTGGAAGTGGTTGGTAAGAATCTCTCTGAGGTACGGATCACGATATCGGGTGCCGGCGCTTCAGCCATTTCCTGTGCTGAGCTGATGGTACGCCTGGGTGCCACCCGGGAGAATATTTTGTTGGTTGACACTCGCGGTGTGGTCTACAAAGGCCGCATCGAGGGTATGAATAAATACAAGGAACGATTTGCTGCTGATACCGAGGCTCGCAGCCTGGAAGATGCCGTGCGCGGTTCGGACGTGTTCTATGGCCTATCTATAGCAGATATCCTAACTCCCGCGATGGTCAAAACGATGGCAGAGCGCCCGCTGATCTTTGCGATGGCCAACCCGGATCCGGAAATCCGCTATGAGCTGGCGCGTGAGTCTCGTCCGGATGCAATTGTCGCTACCGGGCGTTCAGATTATCCCAACCAGATCAACAATGTGCTGGGATTCCCCTTTATTTTCCGTGGAGCACTCGATGTACGGGCTAAGGCGATCAACGAGGAGATGAAAGTAGCTGCGTCGCGCGCTTTGGCAGCCCTGACCAAGGAGGATGTACCTGATAGCGTGCTACGCGCCTATGGGTTGGACAGCCTGAAATTTGGGCCGGAATATATCGTGCCTAAGCCGCTGGATCCGCGCGTGATTTTATGGGAATCGCCGGCCGTTGCTCAAGCCGCCATGGAGACCGGAGTGGCACGTAAACATATCGACCTGGAAGAATACCGTGAGCAGCTCGCTTTTCGCCAGGGGTTGGGTGAGCAGGTGCGCCACTATATCATGCACAAGGCCAAAGTTAGCTCACCGAAAAAGCGCATCGTGTTCGCCGAAGGCGAGGAGACCAAGATTATCCGCGCGGCTGCCCAGGTGGCTGACGAAGGCATCGGCATCCCCGTGCTGGTCGGCAGGCCGGATGTGATCAATGCAAAGATCGGTGTACTGGGGTTGGATTGCTGCCCGGAGATTGTCGACCCGGCCAGCTTTGCTCGTGTAGATGAGTATGCTGATGCATACTATGAATTGCGCCAGCGCAAGGGGGTGACACTAACCGATGCGCGCAACCGCGTGCAAGAGCCGAATATTTTTGGACCGATGATGGTCAAGATGGGCGATGCAGATGCTTTTGTCTCTGGTCTGACCTACGACTATCCGGAAGTCATTCGCCCGGCTCTCCAGATTCACCATACACAGCCTGGGGCTAAAAAAGCGGCGGGTGTCTACATCATAATTGTCAACGACCGCACCTACCTGTTCACGGATGCGACTGTCAATATCGACCCATCGGCAGAGGATTTGGCGGAAATTTCATGCCTTTCAGCAGATTTTGCACGCAAGCTGGGGTTGGAGCCGCGTGTGGCGCTGCTCTCTTTCTCGAATTTTGGCAGCACCCCGCACAAATTGTCGGAGAAGGTGCAAAAGGCGATCCAGATCATCCGCTCTAACTGCCCGGATTATGCAGTGGATGGCGAGATGCAGGCCGATACCGCCGTCATGCCGGAGATTGTCGACGAGCGCTATCCCTTCAGCCAGGTGCGCGATGCCAATGTGCTGGTGTTCCCCTCACTGGAGGCCGCCAATATTGCCTATAAGCTGCTGGCCAGGTTAGGAAATGCCCAGGCTATCGGTCCCATCCTGCTCGGTATGGGTGCGCCGGTGCATGTGCTGCAGACCGGGGATGAGGTACGAGACATTGTCAATATCGCTGCAGTGGCTGTCATGGATGCCATGAGCCGCGAGCAGGCTAAATAAGTACAGTACGTATTATCTGATACCATCCGCCTCTTTTCAATCCGGAAAGGGGCGGATGTATCGCTGTAACTGGAGATAAAGAGCCATGGAATTCGACCGTTACTTTGTTGTCCTTTTGAAGAAAGGACCAGTGTGGACGCCTGAAAGCTCACATGAGTTGGATACTTTACAGGAAAGCCACCAGGCTCACATCCAGAAAATGGCCGACACGGGCAAGATGGCTATTGCCGGACCGTTGGATGCTCACACGAACCCTGACCTGCGAGGCATCAACATCTATTACTATGATGCGTTTACCTCATTGGAGGAGCTCAAAGAGCTGGTCGAGCAGGATCCAATGATCCGGATTGGTCGGCTGACCGCCGACTACCTGACCTGGTACGTGCCCAAGGGAGCAAACTTCGCCCGATAAAGATTAATTCGTCAGAGCAGAGAGCGTGAAGGCTCCAAGCCCAAAAATCGTGCCGAGGATAATGGTGGCAATAAATATAATCAGCCAGCCGACAATCACGGTAATGAGCGCTTTCCCGCTATCGATATCCAATGCTTCACGGACGGCGATGAAGCCGGCCACCAGAGTCCAGATCGCGACCACAACGCTGATGAGTCCTCCTACGCAAGGGATGAAACCCAGCACGTTTAGCACCTGTGGGGCATAGGCAAAACCCAGAGTACGTAGGAGTTCTCCAGGTTCCGCTTTTCCGCCGAAGAAGCGGGTACCAACGAAGTAGGTTACATAAGCCCAGATGTAGTATCCCACGATCACCATGATGACACTAACAATCATGTCGACCAATGCCTGTCCAAAGCCACCGAAAATCCCGCCGATCAGGCTACTGAGACCGGAGGCAGCCGCGCCAATGAGCACGACCAGAAGCGCCTGTGAATTAAGGCTGCTATCGGCCTCGACTTCGTTATAGAAGGCTTTATCTAACTTGGCGGCACGAACCATACGAGTGATAATGCTTTCGTTTGACATGTTGATTTTCTCCTCCAGCAGTGGATTATGAATAATAGATAAATTATATCAAATAATATCTGCCCGAAATTATTGTTAAAATGGGTTAAAAAAGAGAGTACGTTTGAGTTCCGTTCGTCAGCGATTTTGTCAAGCAGCAGGGCTGGGCATAAGCTCATTGGATTAAAGAAAAAACCTCCAACTCAGTTTACATTTCACTGAATGGAGGTTTTTTTGATTTAAGAAATTTCTAACGGGGCTTGTGATCAAGAGAAAAATACCGCTCAAATGCCGGTTGCCACTCCTCAGGGTAATATTCACCGGTAGCTTTGTTTTGATGATAATTTCCCCGATACTCTCCTCTGGCTATTTGCCGCAGAGCTTCGATCAGAGCATCGATATCCTCGAATGAGTTATACAGCCCAAAAGATGCCCGGATCAGGCCCGGCATATTCGACCGGTCGCCGGACAGCATATTATGGCGGACGATATCGGCTTCTTGGCGAGTCAGCCCTAACAGGTGCAGAATATAGGGATGGGCGCAAAAGCACCCGCTGCGAACGCCAATGCCAAATTCATAACCGAGGATGGCAGATGCTTTGAAATGGGATATGCCTTTCAGCGCGAGTGGGATCACACCCAGCCGATCTGCGGCATGTTCCGGGTTGGCGTCACCATAAATCTGAGCCTCTGGTATGGCAACCAGCCTGGTAAGGGCGTATTGTGTCAGTTCAGCTTCGTGGTGGGCGACAGCATCCATGCCGATGGCTTCCAATTGCTGAATAGCAGCAGCCAGGGCGACTGCCCCAACCGTGTTAGGGCTGCCGGCCTCATCACGGTCGGGTGGTGCAGCCCACACGACCTCATCCAGGGTCACGATTTCGACTGTGCCGCCACCAGTCAGGTCGGGATCGCCCTGCTCGAAAATATCTCGCCTGCCTACCAATGCACCCGTGCCAAATGGCGCATACATCTTATGAGCTGAGATGGCGACGAAGTCGAAATGGGCTGGGTCATCCAGGGCGTGCATGTCAACTCTGCGATGAGGGGCAAGCTGAGCACAATCAACCAGGATTTGCGCCCCAGCCGCATGAGCTTTTTCTGCTAACCGGTGGATCGGGTTAAGATAGCCGGTTACATTGCTGGCGCCAGAGATGGCCACCAGGGCGATGCGATTACGATTTTTCGCCAATTGGACGTCAAAATCAGCTTCGTCCAAACGGCCATCCGGGGTCAGACCGACGTGCAGAGTGGGGGCTACATGGCGCCAGGGCAGGTCATTAGAATGGTGCTCCATACCACTGGTAAGCACCATATTTCTTTCGGGTGTAAATGGGAAACGACGTGCCAGCTTGTTGATTGCCTCAGTGGTGTTTTTGCCAAAGATACAGGTATGCTCAAGTGGGTCGGCATGCAAAAAGCGCAGCACGGCGTGACGGGCTTGTTCATAAACGTGGGTGGAAAGTTGGCTCTTGAATCCTGTGCCGCGGTGCACACTACTGTAATAAGGCATAAAATCCAGGATCGCCTGTTGGACGGCTTTAAGCGCCGGGGTGGAGGCGGCGTTATCCAGGTTGATATAAGGATGCTGCGTGTCGTTCAATAATGGGACGATCGTGTCAGTTCCGACGAATAGCTGGCGGTACAAGTTGGCTGGATGAGGCATGAAGACTCCTTGATCGTGGAAAGAGTGGATTGGGATAATCGATCGGCTCGCGGAACCTTAAAATTTTCTGCGTATAGGCAAACTGCCACTAATTTCGTCTAAATTTTAAGAAAAACCTCTTGCATCTTTGTCGAAAATCGGCTAGAATGTGGATGACTGTGGGATAAAGTGGGATAAAGTGGAGCGCCGGCCCTTTCCGGCGTTCCGTTCATTATAGGAGTAGGTAGAACGAATGTTCTTGGGTCAATTTCGGCACAATCTCGATGACAAGGGTCGCTTGACGGTCCCCGCCCGCTATCGGGAGGATTTGCTGTCAGATGGCGCATATGTCATGCTGGGCCTGGATCATAATCTTCTCCTGCTTACCTCGCCGCAATTTGCTCAGGTCTCACAGCGGTTGAATTCCATGAATCTGGCTGATCCGAATGCACGCGCCATCCGCCGTTTGATTTTTTCAACCGCCGAGCAGGTTGAGCTGGATAAAGCTGGTCGAATCCTCATCTCCAATAATCTTCGCAATCTTGCCAGCATCGATACGGAGGCCGTCATGGTAGGCACCGGGAATTCGATCGAAATCTGGTCGCCAGGGCTGTGGGATGCACAGATGAAACTACTCGAGGATGCCGAGGCGAATGCCACACGATTTGCGGCTTTAGACTTATCGTCCAGCTAAGCAGCATGTATGGCTGGCTTCCGTGCACAATCGCACCAACCTGTTCTTTACCATGAAATTATACACGCATTGCAACCCCGGCGGGGTGGTTTTTATGTAGACGGCACCCTGGGAGCGGGTGGGCACGCGGCAGGTGTTTTAGAGGCCAGCTCACCAGATGGGCGCTTGCTGGGGATGGATATTGATCCCGAAGCTCTGAGCCTGGCGCGAGCAAACCTGGGAAAATTTGGCGAGCGGGCGGTGATCGTTCGGGCCTCCTACCTGGAGCTGCAATCGCATGTGGGTATGCTGGGCTGGCCGGCTTTGGACGGCGTCCTGCTGGATTTGGGGGTATCATCGATGCAACTGGACACCCCGGAACGGGGTTTTTCTTTTCTCTCCGACGCACCGTTGGATATGCGTTTTGACCCTCTCAGTCCGATAACGGCTGCTGACCTGGTCAACGATCTCCCAGAAAGTGAGCTGGCGAAGATTCTGTTGATCTATGGAGAGGAACGTCGCAACCGCTTCATCGCCCGGGCGATTGTCAAAGCCAGACCGTTGCACACCACCCGCCAGCTGGCTGACGTGGTTCTACGGGCAACCCGCACTGGTGGAACTCATCGGCGAGAGCGTGTTCATCCAGCCACGCAGACCTTTCAGGCATTGCGCATTGCGGTAAACCACGAGCTGGAGGTTCTCGAGGCGGCTTTGCCAAGGGCAGTGGCGGCTCTGACGGTAGGAGGTCGTCTGGCGGTGATTTCTTTCCACTCGTTGGAAGACCGCATCGTCAAGCAATTTATGCGACTGGAAAGTCGTGATTGTGTCTGCCCACCTCGCCAGCCGGTTTGCACCTGCGGGCACCGGGTGACGCTGATTGAGGTAACACGCCATCCCATCCGACCAAAGGATGACGAGATTTCTCGAAATCCACGCTCACGGAGTGCCAGGCTAAGGGTTGCAGAAAAGATTGAGAGCAAAGATTAATCATTATTGGATCGATCGCGTTGTGCAGGCACTGGCACGTTATTTGCAAATTTGAAGATGTAAGTGATGAACGTCTAATCACCTAGAGCCGATATTGATAGATGGTCGATATGCAAAGAATTGAAAGCATCACCCATGCCTATACCCAGGCGCCCTGGCGCAGACAGATGCAGTATCTGATTCTGTTCCTGTTGATCCTGGTTTTTGCTGCTCTGGTAGCGGGGTTGTACCTGAACGTGACCGCCCAGTCTGCCACCATTGGCAGTGAAATCCAGATTATGCAAGCTGAGATCATTCGCCTGGAGCGTGAAAATGCCGGCTTACAGGCCTATTTAGGCGACTTAATGTCGGCCGAAAATATGCACAGGCGGGCGCGTGAGCTGGGGTTTGAGCCGGTTCAGATTGACCAGGCAGTTTACCTGTTAGTACCCGGATACGTTGAACGCCAGCCGATTATGGTGGCACCCACTTATCAAAGGCAGGTGGCCCGCGCATCGGTGCGACCACCAGAATACACGGAACCGCTTTTTCCATGGCTGGAGCGGCGGATTATGAAGGTCATCTTTCCTGTGTTGGAGACTCGGCAATGAACGGGATCAACCTCAAACGCTATTTAGTATCAGGCATTGTGGTTTCTCTCATGCCTATCCTGATTGTTGGGCAACTGGTACGCATTCAGGTGGACTCGGATTCCAAAGAAAAATTGAAGGCATTACAGGAAATCTACACTGGCCAGTTAGTAACGATTGTGCCTGAGCGCGGCATCATTATGGATCGGAATGGGCACATGCTGGCGGGTAATAAGGTTGTGTATGAGGTCGGGGTCGAGCTGGCGCAGGTAACCAACCCTCATACAATTGCGCTGACCATGAACGTAGTGTTGGGCAAAGATTATTCTAAGGCGCTGGGGATAGCCAGCGAAGAAGCATCGCCTAAGGCGGTGTATCGCCCTCTGGCGGATAATGTTTCCGAAGAGAAAGTAGCGCAGCTAGAAGTGCTGATTGAGCAGATGCAGGCAACTTATGGTGGGCGTCGAGGAAAGGATGTGCCCAGCTTGAATGGGTTAGTTTTCCGCCAGCATTTAGCCCGTACTTATCCCGAGAAAAGCCTGGCATCCCCGATAGTTGGCTTTGTCAGCAATGAGGGCAGCGGGTATTTCGGTGTTGAGGGATATTACAACGAATTCTTGGCGGGCAAACCCAAACAGGTGTTGGTTTTGAATGACCCGACCTATGCACAAGAGCTGCCGGAGGTACCGGACGGGGTAAGCTTGATCCTGACCATTGACCGCAATATCCAGGCTGCCATGGAGGATCTGGCGGATCGGTCAATAGACGAATACGGGGCCGAATCAGCGACCATTCTGGTGATGGATCCAAAGACCGGGGAAATCCTGGCCCTGGCAACGACACCGCGCCTGGATTTGAACGAGTTTTATCGCTACTCTGATGTGTTTACGAAAGACACTCCATTCAACCCAGGAGTAAGTCAGGCGTACGAGCCTGGCTCAGTGTTCAAAGTGCTGACCATGCTGGCGGCCCTTGACAGTGGAGCGGTGACACCCGACACTGAATATGTCGACCGCGGTGCGATCGAAGTGGGTGGGGCGATCATCTACAACTGGAATCGGGGAGGTTGGGGTCCACAAACGATGTTGGGCTGTATGCAGCACTCGCTAAATGTCTGCCTGGCCTGGGTTGCTACCCAGGTAGGAGCCAAAGATTTTTATTCCTACTTACAATCATTTGGGATTGGCCGCCTGACTGGAGTGGAGATGGCTGGTGAAGTTGAAGGTCGCTTGAAAGTTCCCGGCGATCAAGACTGGTATGATGCCGACCTGGGTGTGAACGCTTTTGGCCAGGGTGTTTCGGCAACACCCATTCAGATGGCTGCGGCAATCTCCGCCGTCGCCAACGATGGTCGGATGATGCAGCCGCATATTGTTCGTGCGATGATCAATAAGGGTTATCAGCAAAATATCGAGCCACGCGTGGCGGGCATTGTGGCGAAACCGGAGACCGCACACACACTGACCGAGATGCTGGCAAAATCGCTCGAAATCGAGTCTTCTAACGCACTGGTTGAAGGCTACCGGATTGCCGGTAAGACAGGCACAGGCGAAATCCCCACCCCACTGGGCTACACCAGCAACGAGACCAATGCTTCTTTTGTAGGCTGGGGACCGGTGGATGATCCAAAGTTCTTGGTGTATGTCTGGATGGAAAAACCTTCCACGTCTCCCTGGGGCTCTGAAGTGGCCGCACCTGTGTTCCGCGAAGCAGCGGAGCAGTTGGTGGTTCTGATGAACATTCCACCTGATAATGTGAGGCACCGGCTTTATGGCCAATAAGCTGGAGAATTTCCGGTCGGCTGGGTTCGCCTGGCCGGCTCATGTCATACTTATTTGTCCACCTTAAAATGTGTATATGCTGACGGTAGCGGATATCATCGAGGCGTTGTGTGGTCAGAGGCCGACCGGAGTAGAGTGGGCGATCACTGACGCAGTCGTTGATTCACGCCAGGCTATCCCCGGGGCTCTGTTTGTAGCGCTGCCGGGTGAGCGCGTGGATGGACACGCTTACGTTGCCGATGCGTTTGAGCGCGGTGTGCAGGTTGCCTTTGTGCAGCGCGATTTGGAGGAAAAATTTCCCGTGCTCGATCTGCGCCAGCCATGCGATGCAAGCCAGTTATCGGAGCAGCTCGTTCGTTTAGGTCGGGAGACTCCCGTTTGCTTACGAGTTTCGGACAGCCTGCAAGCACTGCAGAATACCGCCCATTTTTGGCGCCGGAAATTACATCTGCGGGTGATTGGGGTAACGGGTAGTGTTGGTAAATCAACGACGAAAGAATTGGTTGCCAAAGTCCTGGAAAGACGTTATCGCACCTTAAAAAGTCCTGGCAATCTCAATAACGAGATTGGATTACCGCTGACCATCCTCCGGCTGACTGAAGGTCACCAGCGTGCTGTGTTGGAGATGGGTTTTTATGTACCAGGGGAAATCGCTTTTCTGTGTGATATTGCCCAGCCGCAGGTAGGGGTGGTCACCAATGTCGGGACAGTCCATGCCGAGCGGGCAGGATCTCAAGAGGCGATCGCCCGTGGGAAGGCAGAGCTAGTACAGGCATTACCGCCCGGCCCAGAAGGTATCGCTGTTTTGAACTACGATGACCCCTGGGTAAAGGATATGGCCAATAAAACTCAAGCTACCGTTTTGTTTTACGGACTTGACCCTCAGGCCGATCTTTGGGCAGATTATGTCGAAGGGCTGGGATTGGAAGGCGTGCGTTTGCGCTTGCATTACGGGGAGGAAACGATCCATTTACGTGTCCCGTTGATTGGGCGTCACTCTGCGCACACGGTCCTGCGAGCGGCAGCAGTCGGCCTGGTGGAAGGGCTTTCCTGGCAGGAGATCGTCAATGGACTGCGCTCGGAACATACTCAACTGCGCCTAGTGGCGGTACGCAGTGATAGTGGTGCGCTGATCTTGGACGACACGTACAATGCCTCTCCAGAATCGACGCTGGCGGCTCTCAATTTACTCAGCGAGCTAGGCGGTCACAAGATCGCGGTGCTGGGTGACATGCTGGAGCTTGGTCCGTACGAGCAGAGCGGGCACGAGTTGGTAGGCGCCCGAGCGGCGGAAGTAGTTGACGAATTGGTGACTGTTGGACAGCTTGGCAAAATTATTGCTGAATCTGCCATCCAGGCAGGACTGCCGGCAATTGCTGTGACAATTTTGGATGATACCAGCCAGGCAGTGGAGTACCTGTTGGGTCGCCTGGGGCCAAAGGATGTCGTTTTGATCAAAGGTTCGCACGGTATGCGCATGGATCGAATTGTGTCCGCACTCGAGGTGGAGCCATGAATCAAGCTCCCCTGGTAATGGGGCTGGCTGGTTTCAGTTTCTTGCTGACGGTGATTTGGGGTCCGCCTCTAATCCGGGTGCTGCGTCACTTTAAGATCGGCAAAGCCATCCGGGTGGAAGGTCCCGAACGACACTTTAGCAAGCTGGGCACGCCGACCATGGGCGGTATTTTGATCGTGCTGCCGGTGGTATTTGTCACCGTCCTGTTGAATGCTGTCTCCATTGTAGGCATTACGGTGTTTGGGCGTTCGGTGATTTTGCCAATGCTTGTACTATTGTCTTACGCTATGCTTGGCGCGGTGGACGATTGGGAAGGATTGACTGGGAGACGGCGAACCACCGGCATGCGGGCACGCACGAAGTTCCTGTTCCAGGTCATCCTGGCAATAGGTACGGCGATTGGCTTGAAATATGTGCTGGATGTGCCGGATATGTTTTTACCGGGAATCATTGGCGAAATAAACCTGGGAATCTTTTATGTTCCAATTGCGGCGTTCATGATTGTGTATAGCTCAAATGCTGTGAATCTAACAGACGGATTGGATGGATTAGCCGGTTTGATTGCCGCGACAGCCTTTGCAGCTTATGGAGGAATAGCACTTCTCCAAGGGCAGTGGTTTCTGGCTCGTTTCAGCTTTACGCTGGTGGGTGCTATCTTTGGCTTCTTGTGGTTTAACGTTCATCCGGCGCAGTTGATCATGGGTGATACCGGTTCGCTCTCATTAGGCGCTACTCTGGCAGTGGTGGCTTTGATGACCGGACAGTGGGCTCTGCTGCCCCTGATAGCAATCATTCCGCTGAGTGCAGTACTGAGTGTGGTTCTGCAAGTAGGTTATTTCAAAATTACGAAAGGGCGGCGCTTGTTTAAAATGGCACCGATCCACCATCACTTTGAGTTGTCGGGATGGAGCGAAACCCAGGTTGTGCAGCGTTTCTGGTTGATCAGTCTTTTGTTCGCCATGATCGGTACAGCGTTGGCGGTGGTGTGATGGGATCCTGGGCCGGGCGTCGGGTCGTAATCATAGGGGCTGCACGGCAGGGAGTTGCCTTGGCAGAATATCTGCTCCGGCATGGAGCTGAGGTTATCTTGAACGATCAGCGCCCCGCCGAGCAACTGGCGGACGCCAGGCAGTCTTTAGAGAGTGTGTCTACCAAAGGCCGACTCTCCTGGGTTTTGGGAAGCCATCCGCTGGAGATTCTGGATGGAGCAGATAGTGTTTGTGTCTCGGGAGGTGTGCCATTGTCCCTCCCCCTGGTTATCGAAGCTCAGCGGCGAGACATACCACTGACTAACGACTCGCAGATCTTTTTGGAAGTGGCACCTTGTACAGTGATTGGCATTACCGGTTCGGCTGGAAAGACCACAACCACTTCTCTGGTAGGGATGATGGCCGAGGAGAGTGTGCGTAGCAGCCATGGAACTCACCCAGCGAGGGCATGGGTGGGCGGTAACATTGGCAATCCATTAATATCGAGTGTGGACGAGATGCAGCCGGACGATCTTGCAGTGATGGAATTGTCGAGCTTTCAACTGGAAATTATGAACCGCTCACCGCAGGTGGCGGCGGTATTGAATATTACCCCGAATCACCTTGACCGGCACGCGTCTATGGACGAGTATCTGGAAGCGAAAGCACGTATCCTAACTAACCAGTCGGCTGGAAGCTGGGCTATCCTAGGCCGTGACGATCCTGGTGCCTGGTCTCTAACTGAACGGGTGGTTGGGCAGCTCTCATCATTCGGTTTGAATGATTTGCCTGCGGCCCAGGCGGGAAGTTACCTGCGCAATCAGGAGATCTGGGTGAAGTCGGCCTGGCCCTCCGGTAAGTTGGACGAGTGCTTTGTCATGCCCCGTTCAGAGGTATTGCTGCGCGGCGAGCACAATCTGTTGAACGTCTTGGCAGCTTGCGCAATTGCTGCAGCCAGTAATTTGCCTGTAAGGGCAATGCGTCAGGCAGTCAAGGAGTTTCGCGGGGTTTCCCACCGCCTGGAATTTGTGCGCACTTGGCGGGGCAGCGACTGGTACAACGACTCAATTGCCACTGCGCCGGAGCGGGCTATGGCAGCCATCCGGTCCTTTGATGAACCGTTGTTGCTTCTGGCTGGTGGTCGAGATAAAAATTTGCCCTGGGAGGCCTTTGCTGAGCTAGCTTTGTCGAGAGTGAGGCACCTGGTTCTGTTTGGGGAGGCGGCGGGCAAAATTGATGTGGCCATACAATCTGCTGCCGAACACAACTCACCCACAGCGATGCAATCGCTTGTGCGCTGTACAGGTTTGCAGCAGGCGGTGAGGCAAGCAGCCGAGCTTGCCGGCCCGGGTGATGTGGTTCTGCTATCACCGGGCTGTACCAGTTTCGATGAGTTTAAGGATTTTGAGGAGCGTGGAAAGTGTTTCGTTCAATGGGTAAAAGCACTCGAGTAGATACCGTCAAACGCTCCACAGAGAGCGTACCGAAGGAGTATGTGGGCCGGTTGCCGGATATGCCGTCTGGCAGTTCAGCCAATGACAAATCGGTTGCTACACCGGCTCGCCTGGTGCATTTGAAGGTCGATGTGCCGATTCTCCTGGTGGTTATCACACTGCAGATCATCGGCCTGGTGATGGTGTTCTCTGCCAGTTACGATTATTCCTTTGATTTGTCAGGCGATCCTTACCGGATTTTCAGCCGGCAATTGATCTGGCTGGGGATTGGGATTGTGGCGGCCCTGTTCTGTACTTTCGTGGATTATCACATCTGGCAGCGGCTGGCTGTTCCGGCGATTGTTTTCACGATCGTGATGTTGATCATCGTGCTGATTGGAAATGAAGTCCGCCACGGAGCAGTGCGGACGTTGTTACAAGGATCCATTCAGCCATCTGAGCTGGCAAAGATCATCACCGTAATCTACCTGGCGGTGTGGCTGTATGCCAAACGGGAAAAGCTCAGCAATATCAGTTTTGGTTTATTGCCTTTGGCGTTTATTCTGGGTATTTTGGGCGGCTTGATTTTTATCCAGCCTGATCTGAGCGCTGTGTTCACCATCTTTATCCTGGGCGGGTTGATGTTTTTCCTGGCCGGTGGAGAAATCAAGCAAATTTTGATCTTGCTGGTGGTTGCAATCCTGGTGGGGTGGATCGTGGTCCAGATCAACGATACCGGTGCAGCGCGTGTACAAAACTATTTGCTTGGCTTAAAAGACCCAACCCAGGCTTCATACCACGTTCGCCGTTCCTTAGAAGCTTTTGTAAATGGCGGGTGGGTTGGGGTCGGCGTCGGAAAAGGCGAGACAAAATTAATCGGCTTGCCGGTGCCGCCTACAGATAGCATCTATGCAGTAATCGGTGAGGAAACCGGTGTATTTGGAGCGGTGTTCTTGGTGATCCTGTACGCACTGCTCTTCTGGCGCGGCATCCTGGTTGCCTCACGCGCCCCAGATGCTCTTGGCGCGCTCTTGGCAGCCGGGCTTAGTTTGTGGATTGCTATTGAGGCGTTTATCAATATGGCCGTGATGGTGAACTTGATGCCTTTCGCTGGTAACGCGCTTCCATTCATTAGTTATGGTGGCTCGAATCTGCTGGTCTCCCTGGCAGCGGTGGGCATTTTGCTAAACGTTTCGCGGCAGTCGGTTCAAAATATGGAAAATCGAGGCAGGTTATTCGGTGCGGTTGTTAATTTGCGCTGGCGGGACCGGCGGCGGCGTGTATCCCGCCCTTACGGTTCTACAGGCGCTGATCTCTAGTGAGAATGACTCGCTCATGGACCTACCGCATTCGGTGCTGTGGGTCGGGAGTGAGGGAGGCATGGAGGCAGATCTGGTGATGCGGGCAGAGGTGCCATTTGAAGCAATTCCTGCGGCAGGCGTGCATGGGGTCGGTTTAACCCGCCTGCCTGGAAATGCCTGGCAGTTGTGGCAAGGCTATCAGGCTTCGCGCCGTATTTTGCGCCGCTTCCAACCGGATGTGATGTTCTTTACTGGTGGATTTGTGGCAATTCCTATGGCGTTGGCCGGTCGCAAGATTCCTTCTGTTTTGTATGTTCCGGATATCGAGCCAGGATTGGCATTGAAAACACTTTCCCGGCTGGCGAGCAAAATCGCGGTCACCGAAGATGATTCGCACGCATACTTCCCTGGACATTCTAATATCCGGCTTACTGGTTATCCTACCCGCCCGGACTTGCAGTACTGGAGCCGGGAATCCGCCCAAGAATTTTTTGGATTGGATGCAAAGCTGCCTACACTGTTAGTTTACGGAGGTAGCAAAGGGGCGCGTTCCATCAACCGGGCATTGCTGGTCCATCTTCCCGCACTGCTAGAAGAAATGCAGGTCATTCATCTCAGCGGGCAGTTGGATTGGCAGGAAGTTGAAGCCGCTCGCGGCCAGCTTACCGCAGAACATGCTTTACGCTACCGGGCTTACCCTTATCTCCACAAAGAAATGGGTGCGGCTTTAAATTCGGCCGATCTGGTACTATCGCGAGCGGGAGCATCTTCCTTAGGAGAGTTCCCGATGCTTGGGCTTCCAGCCATCCTGGTGCCTTATCCGTATGCCTGGCGCTACCAGTATGTCAACGCCCAGTTCCTGGTGCGGCACGAAGCCGCAGTTATGATAAAAGACGAGAACCTGCCTGAACAACTCCTGCCTACAGTATTTGGTCTGATGCGCGATCCGGCGCGACGCCAGCGGATGCAGCAATCGATGCACTCCCTGGCTCGTCCGCAGGCAGCTATCCAAATTGCCGAATTGCTTCTGGAGCTGACTACGGCCCGAGAAAAGGGAAGTGAAGCATGATCACCTTGTTCTGTGCCTTTTTCCTTTTTATGCTGTTGTTTGCTGTAGTAGGTGCATTGCGTGGCCCTGCGAAAGAAGTGCTGGTTAGCTTCAGTGTTTTGGTTGCCATTGCATTTATTGTCTTGGTGGAGGATTTGCTGCCGTTGACGGTGAATCTATTCCAAGATGGCTCGATGACCCAGTACTGGTTCCGCACGTTGACAGTTTTGTTATTAGTATTATTTGGTTACGTAACGCCGAAAATTTCTTCTCTTTCCAAAGTCGCTGGGCGCCAACTCCAAATCTCGGATTATATATTAGGTTTCTTCCTGGGCGCCATCAATGGCTATCTGGTTGTGGGAACCCTATGGTACTACATGGATGCTGCTGGATATCCTTTCTCCCCATACATAACCGCTCCACTCCAGACAGTCGATGGTGGTGGTCAGTACGCTCTACAACTGATTGCCCTGCTCCCTCCCGCTATTCTATACGGATACCGGGTTCTGGCGGCGGTAGTGATCGCCTTTGTGTTTGTCATTATTGTAATGATCTAAGCCTGTGATTTTGTGATGAGTATTATGAAGGAGATGAAACGAGTTCACCTGGTAGGCATCGGAGGCAGCGGTCTTTCAGCTATCGCTGTGGTGCTGCTGGAGCGCGGGGTAAAAGTGAGTGGCTCAGACCGCCAGCTTTCTTCGCTGGCTCAGCGAGTGCAGGTTGCCGGCGGGCAGGTCTTCGTGGGTCACGATCCGCAAAATGTTACCGGTGCAGACCTGATTGTGATGAGCTCGGCTATACCGGATGACAATGTGGAGATCCAGGCAGCTCGAGCTGCAGGCATCCCGGTATATAAGCGTGCCGATTTCCTGGGTGTTTTAACCGCTGATACTCGCACGATTGCCATCGCCGGAACGCACGGCAAGACCACGACGACTGCCATGATAACTTGGGTCCTAACCTCAGCCGGTTACGATCCCTCCTATATCATAGGCGGAGTATCGCTCAATCTGGGCAGAAACGCTCATTATGGGGGCGGGCGATTCTTTGTCATCGAAGCAGATGAATATGATTGGATGTTCCTGGGATTAAATCCGGAGATTGCGGTCGTGACGAATATTGAGCACGATCATCCGGATTGTTTCCCGACACCCGAGGATTTTTACCAGGCATTTACCGCATTTGCCGGGCATATCGCCCCCCAGGGGGTACTTTTCGCCTGTGGAGATGATGCCGGAGCCTCTCGCTTGTTGGCAGATTTGTTCGACCAACCTTACCAGAAGTTGGCATACGGCATAAATAGTCGGGATTATCCTTACATAGCCACCGATTTGACCGTGAACTCCTCAGGTGGCTATTCATTCCAGGTAGTCAGGCAAGACTTTCCCGATCGATCCACTGCCTGCCAATTGCAGGTGCCTGGCATGCACAATGTATTGAATGCCGTAGCAGCTATGGCAGTCGCCGATTACCTGGGAATAGACTGGGGGCAGGCCGCTGCGGGTCTGGCTGAGTTCCAGGGAACCGGCCGGCGTTTTGAGACCCGCGGTCAAGCTGGTGGAATTACTGTCATTGATGATTACGCTCACCATCCTTCGGAAATCCGGGCTACCCTAGCGGCGGCTCGCAGCCGGTTCCCTGGGCAGGAGGTGTGGGCGGTCTGGCAGCCGCATACCTATTCGCGCACGCGTTTGATGCAGGATGAGTTTGCCACCGCCTTTGTGCAGGCGGATCATGTGCTGGTGACGGAGGTTTTTGCTGCCCGCGAACCCGTCCCGCAGGATGGATACTCGGCTCAGCAGGTTGTTGCACAGATGCATCACCCAGACGCCCGCTTCACTCCCGGTATACAGCAGGCACAGGAGTATCTGCTATCTCACCTCAGCCTTGGAGATGTTGTCCTGGTGTTGTCCGCAGGAGATGCGGATGCACTGAGCCTTGCTTTACTCGACTCACTAACCGGATCGGCTGAGTTTATGTAGACTGGTCTATGATGTTGATGATGTCCACAACCACGCATAGTTTTGATCTGCAGCCCTTGCAACTCGCCTTTGGCGAGCGGGTGAAACTTGGCGTTTCGCTGAGTCGTTATACCGCGGCGCGTGTTGGCGGTCCAGCCGACGCATTGATGGAAGCCCGCTCAAGCGAGGATCTGGTCGATTTTTGTTCCTGGCTCTGGCAAACCGAGCTTCCCTTCGTCATCTTGGGCGGCGGTTCAAACGTGCTGGTCAGCGACCTGGGTATACGTGGCGTGGTGATCTTGAACAAATCTCGCCGGGTGCGGTTTGGCGTGGACGAGAGAGGTCGAAAATTACCGGTGGATCTAGGAGCTCAGCAACCGCTGTTGGTTTGGGCGGAATCCGGGATGAATTTTGGGGCGCTTGCTCGCCAGGCAGCGCAGCGTGGACTGGCAGGTCTGGAATGGGCAGTGGGTATTCCAGGCACTGTTGGAGGGGCGGTGGTGGGTAATGCCGGAGCGCATGGCGGTGACATGGCCGGCAACCTATTAATGGCTGAAATCTTGCATCACCAGGGTTACGGTTCGTCTATGAGTGTCCGGCGAGAGCACTGGCCGGTACAAAAGATGGGATTCGGTTACCGCACGAGCGCCCTCAAGCGCCGGGATATAGGCACGGTACCTTTACAAGAGTTCCCATATCAGCCAGGCAGTATTGTACTGGCGGCAGTCCTGCGCCTGGAGCGCAGCACACCTCAGGCGGTTCAGGCTCGCAGTGACGAGCTGGCGGCTTACCGGCGGCGTACCCAGCCGCTTGGCGCCAGCATGGGATCGATGTTTAAGAATCCGCCGGGAGATTACGCCGGGCGCTTGATAGAAGCGGCGGGTCTGAAGGGTATTCGCCGTGGGGATGTAGAGATCAGCTCACTACATGCCAATTTTTTTGTCAATCGCGGTCTTGCCAGTGCAAGAGATATTTATGAGCTGATCCTTATTGCAAAACAGGCGGTTCTAGAGCACTCTGGAGTGACACTGGAGCTGGAAATTGAATTGCTGGGTGAGTGGTGATCAATGGCTGAAAGACGTCTGCGAGTAGGTGTACTGATGGGAGGCCGTTCCGGCGAGCATGAAGTCTCGCTCCAATCGGCACGCTCAGTGCTAGCCAACCTGAACCCTGATAAGTATGAGGTCACCCAGATCGGCATCACCCACGACGGTCTGTGGCTGGTAGGTGAGAATGTGCTGGAGGCATTGCTGGCAGATGATGTAACGGCATTGCAGGAGGCGGTGCTGTTGCCGGAGCCAACCCGGCAGAGCCTGTACGGGATTGTTGCCCAAGGCGGACAGCAGGTTTTGAGCGAGTTGACTGGTTTGGATGTCATCTTCCCAGTGCTGCATGGCACCTTCGGAGAGGATGGGACTCTACAAGGATTGCTGGAGTTGGCAGACCTGGCCTATGTCGGTGCTGGTGTGCTCGGATCGGCGCTAGGAATGGACAAGGGTGTATTCAAAGATGTCATGCGCGCCAACGGTATCCCGGTGCTGGAGTCGGTGGTTGCATTGTGCAGTGAGATTGAGCAGGATATGCCGCAGGTGATCCAGCAGGCTGAAAAGCTGGCAGCTTACCCATTGTTTGTGAAGCCAGCAAATCTTGGTTCTTCGGTCGGCATTACCAAATGTTGGAATCGTTCCGATCTGACGGAAGGATTATTGGAAGCGATGCGTTATGATCGCCGGGTGTTGATCGAGCGCGGTATCGAAGCTCGCGAGATTGAGGTGAGCGTGATGGGAAATGATGATCCTATGGTCTCGGTGCCGGGAGAAATCTTACCCAGCCGGGAGTTTTACTCCTATGAATCAAAATATATCGATGGCACGTCGGGGTTGCTAATCCCGGCGCCTTTGCCGCCGGAGATTATCCAGCGGGTGCAGGAGTACGCTCTAAAAGCCTATCGTGCCATTGATTGCGCGGGGATGGCTCGAGTGGATTTTCTGCTCGATAAAAATCATCAGGGAAGGGCTGGGGAAGGCCTTTATCTTGGTGAGTTGAACACCATCCCGGGGTTTACGCAGATCAGTATGTACCCAAAATTATGGGAAGCCAGTGGTTTGTCCTACACAGCACTGTTGGATAAGTTAGTTGAGCTGGCCGTGTCACGCAAAGCGCAGCGTGACCGGCTGGTAAGGCGTTATCGGAGGGAAGACTGATATGGCGCGCATTGTAAGCCCCTTCAATCGCACGAACGATCGTCGTCGGCGGCGTAATAAGTTATATGAAAGCAGCACGACCATGCGTTTGGGTGTTGACCTGACAAACCTCACCCGTCAAGATCGACCTCGTACGGGGCATTCGGTGCATCCATCGCAGCCCGAATTGCGGCGAAAGCGAGCCAAAGTTGGTGCCGTAGCAACTCATCGCGAGGCACCGACCGTGATGGTGCGGAGTGTATCGACTAGTATGCCGCTGCGCCCCACTCGCTCCCAAAAGAAGGCACGCCGCCGGTACGATATTGCCTTGGGAATGCCGGGGACGGAGGTACGCCTGCCCGGCCTGCCACAAATTGCCATCGGTTGGCGGTGGTTGTCGGCGGTGTTAGCTGTTATTTTGGGTTTCGTGCTGTACCAGGTCTGGAATGCTTCTGCTTTTCAGGTCGAACAGATTGAAATTGGTGGGCTCCAGCGGCTGACCAGCACGGAGGTGAACGCTGTTTTGGGCATGGCAGGCAAACCGGTTTTCTCCATAGATAGCAACCAGATCCAAAATGAGTTAATGCAGGCGTTTCCGGAGTTTTCGTCAGCCTCTGTGCAAATTGGCTTGCCCAACAGTGTCACGATTACAGTAACTGAGCGTATCCCAGTGTTAGCCTGGATGTTGAATGGCAGTGCGACCCTGGTGGACCAAACAGGAGCTGCTTTCCCGGCGCGCAGCAGCTTGCCCAGCGATTTTGGGCCGGTTGTGGAGGCCTCGGCTCCGCCTCCAGCATTGTATGTCGAAGAACCCCAGGCAGACTTGCAGGATATTAC
>JAGDMX010000430.1 GCA_017860725.1 Chloroflexota bacterium
CTGAAAAATCCTGATCTGATCTTGCAAGAATTTCGCGATCGCCTGACCCGCCTGGGCAAACCAGTAATCACCAGGGCCGCCTGGCAGCAGATCGAAGCTGCCGAACAGGCCGAAGCCGACCGCCTCGGCCTGGAAACCTTTAAGTACGGCACGAACGAGGAATTGCTGACAGCCGCCGGCCTGGCAACCAGGCAGCCTGCCGACTGAATTTTTAGATTCTCCTGGCATCGCTTGAATTTTATACCGAATCCCTGATTCGTCAGAATGTCGCGTACGTACAAGCGATAAATTCAACTGGTTTCTTCGAAGCGGTCCAGTACGATCGATCACCTCACCACTTCGAGATCACCTAAGAAGAGTGAGCCTCCTGGCGTCTGGTCGAACAGCAGTGCGACCTCGCGGATCGTGGACAGGTCAACGCCGCTGAAATCGCGCAAGGGTATGCGGATTGAAGTTAACGGGACGCGGCCTGTGAACCATCCTCCCTCAAAGATATCACTATCCTCTTTTTCTCCAACTGGGAATTGCAACGCGGGCTCATCGGCGCGCGTGTGCACAGATGTGATATTTCCCTGCTGATCGACCAATTGAATCGTGAAAGCCTGGTAAGCACCGGCTTTATTCAGGGGCGATAGTGGATCAAGAGCCGCGCGCAGGCCGATTGCAGAAAACTGGCTCAGGTCGCTCGCCTCGGGCAGCGAGAAGCGCAAGGTGGCGTCACTTTGCGACCAGGATGCCACGACCATGGCAGGGTTGCCCGGGATAACCAGGTTCACCCGCTTGCACGGCTCGCTACCGGGCTTCACCGTCGGAGTGTAATACCCCTCCTCGCAATAAAAGGTCGTTACACCCTCGGAGGTTACGCTCCCGCCCGTCAGGTTGGTTTCCAGCTCGGCTGAGCTAGCCGGAAGCAGCAACCGCAGGCGGTCAGCGGCGGGCGCCAGGGAGGCAACCCGGGCAGGCAACCCGTACAGCTCAGACGGCGCCTGCGCCTCGGAATCCATCCCCAGGCGTGCCATTGCATCTTGTTCCTTGTTGAAGATCTGCGCTAAAAAGTCGATTGTATAAGCACTGAGAAAATCGCGCTGCGCTTCCGGCTGCAATAGCGGCTCGCAGTCTGTTCTGCCCGGGCGCGTCACTGCTTCATCCGCCAGCGTGCTGTTGAAATAATTGTGGTTGGCGTGCTCAAGCCAGACAGACGAGGCCCACGAGATTTTTTCTGGGTCGAGGCGGCTAATTTCATAAAAGAGCTGACCCTCCTGGTTGAGCACATCATTATCACAAGCCGGCAAGATCACTGCCACAGGCAGGCGAGCGCCTCTTGCCCCACCCCAATTTGCCGAAGGTGCAATCATCAAGATGCCATACACCGGCCCATAACCATGGTTTTTAAGGCTATCTGGTGCATCCAGAGCTGACTTTTGGGTCAGCCAGTAAGCACCTTCCCCGCCCTGAGAGTGACCGATGAAAGCCAGCTTGCTCAGATTGGCGCGACCTTCCAACTCCACCCCAAACTTGTTCGGGCCGCCACTCGTCGCCTCAGCCAGGGCTTTTAGATGTAGATCGACCAATTGCCCCAGGCGTTCGATCGGCACCGGTTCGCCAAACCCAAACGTATACTCTGCATTGATATTGATCGATAGGGCAACGTAGCCCTGAGCAGCCAGCTGGCTCACAAGGTATTCGAAGCCGCGGTAGTTGCGTCGCTCCACTTCCGGTTCACATGGCCAGCGGTCGACCATATCGCCTTCTGGCACGGGGCAGCCTGGGTGGTTGCCGTGCAGGATGACGACTACGGGGTACGGTGCCTCCTTCCCACTCGGCACGGCAATGATTCCGTTCAAGCGTACCGGCATGTTGCGGAAATGGCTTTCTTCCGGAAACATCGACTGGGTGATTGTTGTTTCACCTAAATTGTATTCCACCACAAGCGGCAGGCTGCTGGTTTGGTTGGTCTCTTCCGGTCGTTGTGTATCAAGGGGCTCAGAGGTCGGTGAAATTGTCAGCCCAATGCCTAGCTTGGTTACTGGAGGGGTGCCGGAGATTGGCGCGGAGCTACATCCGGCCAGGGCAAGGACCAGTACGATGAAGATCAGAGATAGTTGATTAGATGGTTTCATCTCCAGCGGTTGCTCTTACATAAAAATCATGTTCCCGTGGCCGCAAAGATTCTTTTACGGCCACGGGAGATTGAAGGTAAGGTTGAAATCCTGGATACTATTTCCTGTTGAAAATTGCCGCCAATGCATCATCTTTGGTGCGCAACTGCAGAACATTGCCTTCTATCTGGTAAGTTGCCGCGCTTTGTAAGGCAGCCAGGTATTGGGCTTCTTGTTCCATCACGCCTGCTGGTTCGCTGCAGGCCATCATGGTGGACGCCAGAGGACCGATCGTGATCTGGTCCCCGTTTACCTTGTACCCCCCGCTGTAGGTGTTACAACCTGAATTTCCGCTCAGGGTGCCATCCTTGCCAAAATCGGCTGTCAGTGTGGTACTACCCAGGATGCCGATAACTGCTAGCTTGCCGTTGTTATAGCCAGTCGCCTCCCAGGATGTGCCCGAAAGGTCCTGGGTTTGAGCCTGGTAAACGACCAGGGTGTTATTGTCTGCACCAGCCAGGGTGAGCTGGTCGCCATTAACTGCAAAAGTCTTGGCTTCTCCCAGAGCCTGCAGATAAGCGCTCTCCTGATCCATCACCGTCTGCTCGCACATCATCATCGTGGTTGCCATCGGTGAAGAAAAAGTGATGGAATTACCAGAGACAGTGTATGTTCCGTTGTACCGGTTGCAACCTGCCGATCCGCTCACCTTGCCATCCGAGCTGAATTGAGCCGAGATACCCACACCAGCCGCGGGCGGCGTCCCCTTGAGCTCAGTGAGCGCCCACACCTTGCCTGTCAGGTCGCCGCCCCCTGGTTGGGAGGCAGTCGTTGCGCATGCTGATAGGATCATCATCGCAGCGCAGATACTGATAGTAACAATTATTTTATTCATTCGGTTACTCCTTTCAATTTTTTAAAAATTGGTAGCCCACGAAGTGAAACCAACTTATTCCGGATCATGGGGCTTCGATAAGGTAGAAGTCCAGCTTCCCTGGCGGCGAGTCTAGAATGATCTC
>JAGDMX010000431.1 GCA_017860725.1 Chloroflexota bacterium
GCCTGTGACGAAAGATCGTCCAATAACAGGTCGACGTTTGGATTGCCGGTCTTGCTCTTGATTTCGTTTTGTGCATTCTCCCCCTGTTCCTTATCGTGGCCGATGATGGCAACATTTGCTCCCATCTTTGCCAGGCCGAGGGCGGTTGCTTTCCCAATGCCTGAGGTTGCGCCTGTGATAATGCAAACCTTATTTTGCATGACAACTCTCCTTGTATTTTTCGCCTAGCGATTGAGGCCGGCGAAGATGCTTTACGACTACAGCTCGGTAGTCGGCATCCAACTGGATTAGGGGTTGGCGAACAGTCTGTTTTATATCTCCTAAAATCAGCAATGCCAGGGAAAAACCCGATCCTGGTAGAATAGCACCAGTTAGTTGAAAGCTTCCAGGTCGCTTCTTTGAGCGGTCCATACCAGATTGGTTTCATTCTCGCTGACCAGGCTTTTCTGGGTTGTCGCATATATCGTAATCATCGTATTTTCCATAGGTAGCATCTGGCATCTATCCTCGCTCTCCAATTTCTTGACCAGAAGGCCCTTATCGAGGGCCTGCTGGCTGCACAACGCCACCTGATGGTGACTGAGCTCTGTCAGGCTGTCTAGCCTCAAGCTCAAGCACGTTTCTCTTGTTTGCGCGGGAAAGGTCCCTCGGTCCGGCTACCAGTACGATGACGATCGTTACCAGCAAGGACACGACCACGAAAGTGAGGATCCCGCCGAAGTAGCCCCTGTAGACATCAATATACCCACCCCAGGTATTGCTCGCGCCATGCATGACCGCAGCCAGTAGCACACTGCCTCTGGTGTTGTTGAAAATCCAGGTGAACCAGATCGAGGAGACGATCACGAATAGCGAGAAAGCGAGAACGGCGGGGAGCAAACCACCCTGGGATTGCAGGTTGTGCTGGAACGTTCCCTGGATGAAGTACTGAGGGATATGCCAGATAGCCCACATGACGCCAATGATGAGGCTTGAAACCAGGGCGTTATGGCGGTTTTGAAGCCTGGGCAGGAGAAATCCTCTCCAGCCAAACTCCTCACCGATCCCAGCTGCAATGGTGTATAGGATGAACATCGGGATGACTGTATACAGTGGAGGAAGCCCGCTCCAATCCACGGGGGGCCCGCCAAGCAGGCTGAACAGGTACAAGGCAGCCACGGAGAGGGGGACTGCGAAGAACAACGCGATGACCCACCACTGGATGCCAACCCGCCAGATTAAGAAGCGGCCGAGCAGCTCCCGCAGACCGCCCCTGCGGCCTTCGACCACAACAAGCAAGATCGCCGCTAAACTGGAGCTAAGCGCTCCAAGCTGCGCGGCCTCTGGGGGCAGCAGGCCAGTAGCGATGGCAAGCGAAACGACTGAGCCAAAGATCAGGGCCAGGACAAACATAGAAAGTGCGGGGTGCTTCTTTACAAATGCGGACATTTGCTTGCTCTCCTTTGCTTATGATTGGCTGGCAGGGAGGTCATCCCTCCCCGCCAGCCTTGAAGCATTTGCCAGCTAGTAGCGCCAACCCAGAAGGTTCCAGTAGTTCAGGAACCAGACGAAAGCGAGCGCTGCGACCGTCACCAGCGTGTAATAGGCACGGGTTGCAATGCCCCAATAGAGGTCCTTCCAGGCCAGCGCGGCGTAGAGCAGCGCACCGGCTGTCAGCACGGCAGACAAAATGCCCAGTCCCATCACTATTTTTAGAATCCATGCTGGTTCCAGCAAGAAGGAAGACCCACCCGCCATCACACCCCATGCCGTGCCTGCCATAATCAGCAGGTTCAAAATGCTGAGCCCCAGCAGGATCCAGGTTGCCACGCTGGCGCTGCGCGAGGTGGGTTTCCGGTCACCGCTCAGGCGGCGGTTCCGTATATAGCCGGCTGCTGCTATGGGTATCACCGACAGGAATACCAGGGCGCAAACCAAAAGCAATGCCATGTTGAAACCGGACTTTTCGTACCAGTCCAACTTTTCGAAAGCAGTAAAGTTGACGGGGTCGAGAACCATGCCGGTGGTGCGCCCCCGGCCATCCTCACGAAAGGCGATGGCGAAGGGGCCGTCGACCTGGCGGAAATAGAGCGGTTCTTCTTCGACAAATCGCGACACGCGCCCGGAGAAGGGGCCATAGTCATAGGTAAGGAGCAGCTCGCCGTCACCCGATTCGCTAATTTCTGCTTGCATTGCGTCCATAAGCCCTGCGACCTTTAAGAAGGAGCCAGACGGGAAAGATGTCTGCCTGTAGCTGCCCACGAACCGGCCGGCTCGCTCCGCAAAATCCGCCGGTGGTTGGATTGACTCAACCGCGGAGGCAGGAAAGTAGCGGTCGAAAAACGCAGCCTGAAACCCGCTCTGTGGATTGGCCACCATGCCACCACCTTCGCTGTTGTAAACCACAAATACACCCAGGTTCTGGTCAAGTAAAAGCAGCAGCAGGCTATGCATCTTCCCCGAATAACCCCTATGCCCGATCGTACGCTGGCCGTTACGGCTGAAATCAAAAAAGCCGTAAGCGATACCATGGAAGCGCCGGTCAGGGGTGTATTGGATGTTGTGCATCAGCTGCATAGTGCCTTCTTTTAGAATGTGGTCCATGGTGATGTTTTCATCACCGGATTGACCGTCCTGCAGGTGCGCGATCATGAAACGGGCCATGTCCGTGACGCTGGCCTGGAGCAGGCCGGATGGGATGAACACCGGCTGAGCGATGACATCGGGGATTGTCTGAAAATCGCCGTTCGCATACGTATATCCCACGGATGTAAGTGGGCGCAGGTCCTGCGGCGCCGGGCTTTGGGCAGTTGAATGCAGCATACCCAGTGGAGCCAGGATGTGGTCCTGGATGTACTGCTCGTATGGCTGTCCCGATACCTGCGCCACGATGTACCCCGCCAGCATGGCATTGTAGTTCGAGTAGGCCGCACCGTCACCGGGTGGGCGGACGCGCGACGCCATATGGGAGATCAACCACTCGCGGGCGGGTATCAAGTCACCGGCATCTAACGTTGCACTCGCAGCCCAGCGCTCATCGAACCCGGTTGTATGCGTCAACAGGTGCTTTATGGTGACCGGTTGTGCGAAGGTATCCGGGATGCGGAAATCGAGATAGGTGTTGGCGTAGCCGTAGCCTTTGGCAAAAAACAGCTCCCCGTCTTTGACGACGGAGACGGCTGCCCCGGCGATGTGGTAGGCCTCCATATCCTTTGCCATGAGCTCATCCAGGAAGGCCTCCAGCTCGACGGTATCGGTCGGACCCAGTGCCTGCGGTGGCGCAGGAAGTACATTCCCGCCCGAGGCGAAGCTGTTTTCTTGGGCCATGGTTGATCCGACAATCGAGATCCATATCACGAGAGACAAGATCATCGCCATTGATTTCTTGATAATAAGTTGGTTGTTCATTTTCTTACTCCTTGCGAATTTTCCAAACAGATGATTAAAACTCCTGCCGGTTGAATCGCCAGATGGCCACGATGGTAAAAACGACGCAAGAGACGGCGGTCGCAATCAACGGCAGCCAGGAGAACACCGGCTCACCGGACATGAGAGACGCAGCCACAGAGCTGATGTTGTCCGGGTCGGGGCTGAAGGTCAGCAGCAGCGGCGAGATGTAGATCAGGCCGGGGATCATGCCTGAACCCAACCAGAATGCAAAGAAAAGGGCCATGGGCACCGCGATCACGACACTCGATGATTCAGACAGCGTTCCCAACATCAGCACCAGGGCGATCCAATAGAAGGTGTGGAGTGAAAAGATCAGCAGGCCGGC
>JAGDMX010000078.1 GCA_017860725.1 Chloroflexota bacterium
GAAGAAGACTCAGGTTTGCAAAGAGAGCGATTATTGATCCAAAGCCAGGATCTCGCCCATCTAGAAACAGAACTGGTGGAAGCTGAAGAACAGTTAAAAGATGCCCGCGCGGAGCTGAGCAAGTTACAAACGGAAAAATCCAATGCTGAAACATCACTCCGATTAACAAACCAGACCATCCAAGAAAAAATCTCTCGATACAACCAGCTCCAGGCGCAGATAAAAGAAACCAAGTCTCGCTTGGACCAGGATCGACAGGCAATGGAGACTAGTCGCTTGGAGATCGCTTCTCTGGAAAGAGAATACCAGGTTCAAGAAAAAATCAGTAACGATCACTCAGCAAAGCAAAGAGATGCACAGGCTGCTCTGAAAGCAGCAGAATTGAAGTACCAGGATTTCGAGAATCATGTGACTGATCTTGAAAACCATTTAAATGATCGGAAGAAAGAACTATCTGACGCTATCAATACCCTGTCAGGTATGAAGACACAGCTCCGAGTGTTAGAGCAAGCTAATTTGACTCTGGAAGGTTACTCGAGCGGAACGCGGCTACTTCTCCGTGCCGCTCAGGAAAAGAGGTTGAAAGGAGTGCGAAGCACCTTCCTAAACGACCTCATTGTACCCGTCGAGTATGAGCTGGCCATCTCTGCTGCACTAGGCGATATGATGCAGGCTGTGTTGGTTGATGATCAGGTTGATGAAGCGTTAGATCTGCTCCTGGATCAGTCTGTACGCGGCGTGATCATCCCCTTGGCAAATATAGATTCCAATTTGCATGGAGGTCAATTAGAGGAGATATGCCAAAATACTGGGTTGATGATAGGCCGGGCAGCTGATTTGATCCAGGTACCGGCTGAGCTCCACACTGTTATTGAGCTTTTGTTAGGGCATGTTTATCTGGTTGAAAACCGGCAGTCTGCCAGGATGCTGCTCGAAGAGGTAGAAAGAAATCCATCGGAAGCTGTCCAAAATTTGAGGATTGTCACACTGGATGGGCAAGTTTTTCAACCGCGTGGATTAATCCAGGTGAATGCGGCAAAATCTGATGCAGGCGACCATAGTTTACTAGGGCGTCAACGCAGCCAGCGTGCCCTGTTCCAGGAGATAGATCGGGTTGAAAAAGAAAATGATAGTTTGGAAGAACGGATCGATCATTTTGAAAAGCAGTTAACACTCGAAAAGAGCGAAGGTGAGCGCCTGCGAGTGGATGTACAAGAGTGTCGGAAACAGTATCAACAGGCAATCCTGGCTGCGGATCGGGCGCGCCTGGCTTTGGAACAAGCCCAGCGCCAGGTTGCTTGGCGTACCAACCAGCGCGAGAACCTCCAGGAGGAAATTGCTCAACGCGAAGCAATATTTACTCTGCTGACCCAGGAGATTTCTGAGATTGAACAAGAGATCCAGCCCTTACAAGTTCTGGCCCAGGAACAGCAAGCAAGTCTCTCGTTACTAACCACAAATGATGCACAGGAAAAAGTAAACCACTGGAACACGACTGTACTACTGGCACAGCGAAGCTTGAATGAAGCACGCAGTCGTCACCATGAGATGGAGGGTAGTCTACAGCGTCTATTGCAGCAAGAAAAAGACACACAACAACGTTACGAAGCGCTGGAGGCTAGCCAACGAACGTTGACGGCTCAAAAACAATCTACTCAGGAGAATTTTCATAAAGTAGGCGAAAAAATCGCTTTGCTGCAGAAATTAATTGAACCTAGCGAAGCAAATTTAGAATTACTAGAGGCGGAACAAGAAAAACTTCAGGGGGCAGAAGCACTAGCCCGCCAGGCATTAAATTTGGCTGAACACCACAGTGCTCAGGCACGCATTGCGCATACCCGCAGCCAGGAAGCACTGCAGTCATTGCGAGGTCGCATCGAAGAAGATTTTGGCCTGGTAGCTTTTGAGTACGAAGAACAGGTGTCTGGACCAAATCCACTGCCGTTGGATGGTATGGTTGAAAAACTGCCGGTTATCGACCGGTTGGCTCCAGAAGTAGAAGAATCGCTCCGGCGTTTACAGGCTCAGCTTCGACGAATTGGACCGATTAATCCTGAGGCACAAGCTGAATATAATGAAGTCTCGCAACGTCATACATTCTTGAAGGAACAGATTTCTGATTTAGAGAAAGCTGAGGCTGATGTGCGCCAGGTCATCAAAGAGCTGGACACGTTAATGGAGCAAGAATTTAATCGAACATTTGCTGCTGTTGCCGAAGAATTCAAATCGATATTTACTCGGTTGTTTGGCGGTGGCTCGGCCCGTCTTTTGTTAAGTGACCCAGATGATTTGACCAATACTGGCATCGAAATCGAGGCTCGTCTTCCGGGACGGCGTACCCAAGGATTGGTGTTGCTTTCCGGCGGTGAGCGTAGCCTGACTGCGGCCGCCTTGATCTTTGCATTGATCAAAGTTTCGCCGACTCCATTTTGCTTGCTAGACGAAGTTGATGCCATGCTAGACGAGGCGAATGTCGGGCGCTTCCGTGAGTTATTGGGAGAGCTAAGCCAGCTTACTCAATTCATTATCGTTACTCATAACCGCAATACGGTTCAAGCAGCGGATGTGATCTATGGTGTTACCATGGGGCGTGATTCCAGCAGTCAGGTAATAAGCCTGAAGTTGGACCAAGTGCCAACAATTGTAGATTAACGTCAATTCGGGAAAAAAAAAGAGGAGTTTTGGGTTTATGAGCGGCGGAGCTGCCCATAAACCCAAAATCCTTTTATCCCGAATTCACGTTGATTAACTTAAGAGCGATCCAGGGAAATATCCTCGAAGGATTTGGGATCGTCGAGGGGTTCTACATGAGTGAATACCGCCAGATTTGGCTCTTTCTGGCGGATTTTTATTTCAATCTGCTCAGCCAGATCGTGAGCGCGTTTTACATTCCAGTTTCCGGGTACCAAGACATGCATGGAAACATACCCACGTGCAGCAGCCGATCTTGTACGTAGCGCATGGATTTTAACTCCTTCGGCTTCAAACGGTTGTAGTGTCTCTTGAATTACCTGGACCTGGATCTCCGGAAGCGAAGCATCCATTAATCCGTGTGCCGATCTCCGGAGTAGTTTTATACCTGTCACCAAGATATTTGCTGCCACCAGTAATGCTATGATCGGATCCAAACGCACCCAGCCAGTTATGGAGACTATAACGATTGCGGCGATTACGCCACCAGTAGTAACCACATCCGTCATTAAGTGGCGGGCATCCGCTTCCAGGGTGATGGAATTATATTGTTTTCCGGCTTTGGCCAATACTTGTGCTACCCCAAGGTTGATTAGAGATGCTACAACCGAGATAGCCAGGCCAAGACCGACCTGCTCGATCGGTTGCGGATTGAGAAGTCGAGGCAATGCCGAAGCAATGATACTGCCGGCCGCCAATAAGATCATACCGCCTTCAAAGCCACTGGAAAAATACTCAATTTTCGAATATCCATAGGTGAATTCCTCGTCAGCAGGCCGAGTAGCGATTTTCAGAGCGAAAAGGGCAACAATAGCCGTTGCAAGATTAACCAGCGACTCAAGTGCATCGGAGAGCAAACCCACCGAATTTGTCAGCCAGTATGCGCTTAATTTTAGCAGGATCGTGATGATCGCGGCTGCGATGGAAAGCCAGGCATAGCGGGTTAAATTAACAGGCTGCGATGTGTACATCGCAGCCTATTTTAATACATTTCTTGGTGTTAAGAGTGGCTCATGGAGTGGGCGTGCTCAGAATGAGAGGTGGCGTTGTTGGAATAGTTGATTGCAGTGCCGCCTGGATGAAGTCCACCACTGCCTGTGGTAGGGCCGGTGTTTCCGGCACTCGATCGATCCATGCTTCGTTAGTCTCGATCGTGGCGCTCTCCCGCAATTGGGTTACATATTCCTGGAATCTTGTTTGTTTAAGCTGATCGAACTCAGAGCTGGAAAGCGAACGATTCTCGTGACCCAGTACCTGGATAATATGGTAACCAGACTGTGATTGAACGGGATCGCTGATCTCACCAATCTCCATCGCGAAAGCTGCATCCTCAAATTCCTTGACCATTCGTCCGCGAGGAAACCAATTTAAATCACCACAATTATCCTTGTTAGAGGTGTCTGTAGAATTCTCTGCAGCCAGCGCACAGAAATCTTCACCAGCCAGTAGTTTCGCATAGATATCCTTGGCTAGCAGTTCATCCTCGACCAGAATGTGTCGCGCCCACACCTGCTCTTGCTCGGGCTTTAGATCGGTTAGAACAGCATCCTGCAGCTTAGTGCGGTATACCTGGGAAATAAATGCCTGGCGGAAATCTGCTTCATCCAGGTTGGCTAATGCTTTCAAATCCGCTAAGAGGTTCTTGGACTGTTCCAAAAAGGATTCTTCGGTATAGGGAGTCGCTGTTGGAGTGGGAAACGGTGTTACCGTCGGTGTAATGAGGCCTGTTGGGGTTGGTGTTAAGTCGAGGGTTGGGGTCATGTCAACGATTGGTGTTCCAGTGACCTCCAGTGTTGATGTGATCTCGGGGGTGGATGTGGCCGTCGCAGTTGGTGGAACCAGGGTTTGCTGTAAAGAAGTCAGGGTCGATGTTGGAAGAATTTCTAGGACTGCGGTTGGTGTGGGCGTACCCTCCGGGTAGTAGTCATACCAAGCTTTATAAATACGGTCTACTTCACTGTCTGTTATTGTAATGCCACGCTTTTCGGCTTCTTGGCGAATCAAGCGATCCTCAATAAGATAGTCCAACACTTGTTGGCCGAGCAGCGAAGGCGTTAGTTGGGATTGAATTTGCTGGAGCTGGCTTACAAATTGTGATTGAAACTCTGGGTCATTAAACTGCTGAGCAAACTGGTAGGTTTGGATTGCGTTTTGTATCAGGAAATATCTTGATAAAGAAGCCTGCCTCTGAAATTCCTTGGTGCTGATTTCATCGTCATTGACAACCGCTATGGGTTGGCTGGGTTCTATTACATTTTGCTGGATAATACCGTAAAGAACTAAACCGATAACCAGGAGGATTACCGATGCAACACCTATCAGGATCCAGCGGCGTTGCAATCTCTCGCGTTCCATACGCGCCAAGTGTTTTTTCGTAAGAGGCGCCGGCCTTTTGCTTTCATTTGCCATAATTTACCTCGGTGCATGAATTGCGGGGCACAGGTCAAAATTTCCCATGCCCCGCAGATGGTATCCTTGTCTTGAATTTAGCGTAAGACTTCCCCAGAATAGGGTAGCAATGCCAGGTGGCGCGCGCGCTTCACCTCGCGTGCCAGGGCGCGTTGATGTTTAGCACATGCACCGGTTTGGCGGCGAGGACGTATTTTACCCGCGTCGGTGACATAGCGACGCAGCATATCGTATTGCTTGTAGTCCAGTTTAAGTGTTTTATCCGCGCAAAAAGGACATTCTTGAGGCGCAGTAAAAAATCGGCGCCCAGATGACTGTCCTTCAGGTTGTCTTGCTTGATATTGATTGCTCACGACATTTCTCCTCGTGAATGTAAATCTATTAAAGTGAATAGCTTTCTTCGCTGGTCTCGACATCGTATGGCAGGGTATGATTACCATCTCGTCGTTCATCCAGCATGATCATCTCGTTGGCAACGATCTCCGTAGTAGAATGCTTGATACCTTCCTGGTCTTCCCAATGTCGCGTCTGAAGCCGGCCTTCGATATATACCAACCGGTCTTTTTGTAACACCTGCTTACAAATTTCTGCCAGGTTACTCCAGGCAACCACGTTGAACCATTCGGTTTCGGTATGGCGTTCACCGTCAGAAGAGTTCCATGTACGGCTTGTGCCGACACTAAAGGTTGTCACAGGCCGTCCGGAAGGTGTATAGCGCATCTCCGGATTTCGACCAATACGTCCGATGATGAGAACCTTATTTAGCCCTCGACTCATCTGAAACTCCTACAATAACCACTAAGTTAGCTGCTTCTAAACCACTGGTCTATGATTTTACGACCAGCAAGAAGCGCAGGACCGGCTCAGTAAAACGCAGATTGCGTTCCAACTGAGCACCGAACGAAGGGGCCATATTTGAGTGTAACAAAACGTATTGGCCTTCCCTCTGCTTGCGAATTGGGTATGCCAGTTTTCGTTTACCCCACAAGTCGGTTTTTGAAACTTCACCACCGCCCTCGGTGATCCACCCCCGAACTTTATTGATGAGATCATTTAAGGCATTCTCATCCAGGTCGGGATGTGCAACAAAGACGACTTCATACTCGCGCATGAGTATATTCCTCCTTTCCACGGGATTGCCCCTGGCCTCCGCTAAGTGCGGATCCGGAGCGGAAAGTCGGCCACGCTCTCGCGTGACCGGCGGATAATATTAACATAAAGCTGTCATTTTGGGTAGGGGTAAATTGGATGTGGTTGACATCTTGACTCTTATTCACCTGGAATGTAAGATGAGAATGTATCTTGAATAACAGGAGTTCTTGTGAGCCAGGAAATTACAGGTATCGAGCCGGAATTGTTACGCCGAGGGATGCGCCAATGGGCCAGCGGTGTTACAGTTGTCACCAGTGTTTTTCAGGGGGAACGACATGGGATGACAGTGAGTTCATTTACATCTATTTCGCTGACACCTCCGCTGGTATTAATTTCCGTCGAAAAAGGGAGGCGGACACACACCATAATTAAGAATTCTGGCATCTATGGTGTGACACTCTTATGTGTGGAACAGCAAGAAATTTCAGACCGTTTTGCTGGGCGAATTCCAGATCACCAGGATCGCTTCGAAGGTTTGAGCACATATACTTTGCGCACGGGAGTCTCTTTTCTATCTGGTGGGTTGGCCGGGATGGATTGTAAAGTTGTTGGTGCATTTGACGTTGGCGATCATACATTGTTTATTGGCGAGGTGCTTGATATTTTTATCGATAGCGGTCACAGACCATTAATTTATTTCAACCGAGATTACCATCAGCTTAGAGAAATTCCAATATAAAAATATTTAGGATCAAGAAATGGGCGAGTTGTTATCCGACAAGGAAAAGGGAATTTTACTAAAGCTTGCACGCATGTCCTTACAAGCAGCTGTTCAAGGAGAAAAATTGCCTGCATTGGATCTAAAAAAACTGCCAGAGATTTTACAAAAAAAAGGTTCATCTTTCGTAACGCTGACTTATAAGGGTGAGTTACGTGGCTGTATTGGCTCCCTTGAGCCATACCTACCACTGGCGGAGGATGTACGCGAGCACGCAATTGCTGCGGCGATGCAAGATTACAGATTCCCACCCGTAAGGACGGAAGAACTGGATGATATTCGAATCGAAATTTCGCGCCTGACCCTTCCAACAGAGTTGGAGTATCGCGATAGTGACGATTTGATGAAACGGCTAAGACCAGGTGTTGATGGGGTGATCCTGCGGGATGGTGCCCACAGAGCCACCTTTCTGCCGCAAGTTTGGGAAAAACTGCCGGACCCCGCAGTTTTTCTGGGTTATTTATGTCAAAAAATGGGTGCTACTGCAGATTTATGGCGTTGGAAAAAAATCCAGGTACTGATTTATCAAGTCGAAGAATTCCATGAATAGCTGAATCTGAAAAGCTGGATCTATACTTGAGTAAACTCAGCTACTTGCAGTACAAATAATGTGGCTCGCTTACTGCCTGGAACATCTGCAGGAGAGACATGATTCCGAATAATGCTGATTACGTCATCAATTCGTGATTCTTCAGCACCGATCATCACCGTACTAGAGCCACGTTTAATAAAGCCACCCGTTGACGCAATTCGGGTGACACGATATCCATTCGTAATTAAGGCTTGTGATACCGCTTCAGTATCTTTATCTTGCAAAATCGCGATAATCAACTTCATGGTATTTCCTCATAATGTTCCACCGGAAATGTAAAGATCGTTGCCCCTCCGACGGTTACAGGAGTAGTCAATGGCAGGTGGAATGGAGAACCTTCCAGACGCGTTGCAATATATTCTGTTCGTCTCCTACAGTGGCTTCGGAAGATTTCAATAGCACTATTTTGCTGTTCTTTTGCCAGGCCAATTAGCAAAGTAGCGTTTCTTCGGCCAAGGAAACCGCCTGAACTACCAATCCGGGTGACCTCCAGTCCAGCACTGATTAGCGCGTCGATCGTTTGATCGGCATCCTGGATTTGTATAACAGCCAGTATTAATAACTCAATAGTTTTATCCATAGGCCTAACGAACCGGGTCGGACAATGCAATAGCGTACTAAGTAGTCATCGGTGAATCATCGTGCCTAGAACTAACTCAAAGAAACTACCTGAGGCGAGGGGTCGTCGGTATTTACAATTTGTCCATCAGGAAAGACAACCACCGTTCGATCTCTTTGTCTTAAAATCGTCATACCTCGATATTTTACCGTAACAGGCCAGGGGAAAGGATTAAATCCACTCAAGACCACTTGTTGGGGCGAGATGAGCCGGACACCTAATGTTTCCATGAAAAAAGTCAATGGGGCAAAACCATGTAGAATGTTGCGCTCACCACCCCCTCGCCCGGTTTCGGAGTCAAAATGATGGCGAAAAACACCCTCAGATTTTAGGCTCAGGGCAATCCCAGACATTAGACGATTGATTAACTCTGCGGCCAGGCTACGATAGCCGTATGAGACCAGCCCTTCTCCTATCATTGAA
>JAGDMX010000079.1 GCA_017860725.1 Chloroflexota bacterium
GAGCGTTACCTGGCTGAAAAAGAAGGCTTGCCGCTGGCTGCCCTGCATGCTGAGGCGACACGTCGCGAGCATCTGGTTACCTCCGACGAAATCGATCGTATCGACGCCCAATTGGGCTTTCCCAAGTTCGATCCGCATGGTGATCCGATCCCGCCTCGTGAAGGAGAGCCTGTTGTCGCCGTCGAAGGCACTCCCCTTTCCAGCTGGCCGGAACATCACCTTGGAAGGGTGATCCACGTAGAAGATGAGCCACCAGCGCTCTTTACCCAATTGACCCTGATGGGGCTTACTCCCGGCGCACAGGTCGAAATTGACGAGCGTACTCCTGGTCAGGTACTGATTTGGAGCGGTCGCACACGCCTGGCATTGGCACCCGCGGCTGCCGAGCGTGTCTTTCTTGTAGACGCACCGCCAGAGAGCCTGCCGTTATCGGAGATGCAGCTCGGGCAGGCTGCCCGCATCGCTGCTTTCGAGATCACGAGCGTTCGCTACTTTTGAGATCACGAGCGTGCATCGTGAACAGTGGGTAGAGATGGGTTTGCGCCCTGGCAGAGAAATCGCTGCTATAAAAGTGGATCCACTAGGTGATCCCATTACCTACCGAGTTAATGGTTCAGTAGTCACTATTCCACGGCTGGACGCCAACCAGATTCGCATAGATATTAACAGCTTGCGCGAAATCCCCATCCCTCACCGCAGCTGGTGGGTTGAAGAAGTAGAACGGCTGAGAGAACTCTTCAAGCTTTATGGCGTCCGGGTAGTTCTGAGGCGCGCCTTCGTTTTCTTTGGTCCTGCCTTTCTGGTCAGCGTCGGTTATATGGATCCCGGCAACTGGGGCACGGATATCGAGGGTGGAGCACGTTTCGGCTACCAGTTATTGTGGGTGATCCTGATGGCCAACCTGATTGCGATCCTGATGCAGGCACTATCTGCCAAGCTAGGGATTGCGACCGGCAAGACGCTGCCGGAGGTGTGCCGTGGGAATTACCCGCGTTGGGTATCTTCTGCTTTATGGGTCACCGCCGAGCTGGCGGCAATCGCCACGGACCTGGCGGAGTTTTTGGGAGGTGCGGTCGGCTTTAATTTGCTATTCGGCATCCCGCTCTTCCCGGCTGCCATACTCACTGGAATCGTAATTTCCGGTATCTTGCTGTTGGAGCGTTATGGCTTCCGCAAAGTAGAGCTGGTCATCATCGGTCTGATTGCCATCATCGGTTTTGTCTATATGATTGAAATCTGGCTGGCTAACCCGGATTGGAATGCCATTCTGCAGGGCTTGCTGGTCCCATCCATTCCGATTGGATCGACTTTAGTGATTGTTGGGATCATCGGTGCTACGGTGATGCCGCATAACCTCTACCTGCACAGCGCCCTGATTCAAACCCGTGTACGCCCCAGCGACTCGCTGGCTCGCAAGCAGAACGTATACCGCCTGGCAATGATAGATTTACTTGTCGCTCTGAATGGGGCGTTCTTCGTCAACGCTGCCATCATGATCATGGCGGCAACCATATTTTACGATGGGGCATTACAAGATTATTCACTTGAAACTGCACATCGCACGCTTACACCTGCGTTGGGCGCCTTCGCCGGGGCAGGTTTTGCTATTGCCCTGCTTGCTTCCGGGCTTTCATCATCTACTACAGCAACGCTGGCCGGCCAGGTGATCATGGAAGGTTTTATTCACCGTCATATCAACGTCTGGGTCCGGCGGGCAATCACCATGATCCCTTCCTTAATCGTCATCGGTCTGGGTACAGACCCGCTGCAAATCCTGATTCTCTCACAGGTCAGCCTTTCTTTTCAGCTTCCCTTTGCGGTGATTCCGCTGGTTCTATTCACCAGCAATCCCAGGATTATGGGAGAATTCACCAACACTAGTGTCACCAAAGCGCTGGCCTGGATTTCGACCCTGATCATTCTAGGGATGAACTTTGTCTTGTTATTTCAAATTTTTTCAGGAGCACAATAACCTTATCAAAACCGGGGATTTCTATGATCACCTTCAGGCTGAGAACCGAATTGAGTACGCTAATTTAGATCCCACAAAGGATATTATTTTCACATAAATCAGCGACAGGTTTTATAATAAGGCGGATTAACGCAATTAAAGATATTTCGGTAATTACTTTAATATCACCAGGAGGCTGTGTATGGATAACGACCTGTACGAACTCTATGTGGCGACCTTCTCCAGCGAAAATGGCGCTGATATAGCACTGAGGCAGCTTGAAAGCGCAGCCAAAGGCAAAGCCTTCAAAATTGATGAAGCAGCCGTACTGTTGATGGATGAAGAAAATAAGTTGAAGATAAAGGAAACCGGTGATTCCAGCGGAGGTAGAGGCGCGGCTATCGGCGGCGCGATTGGTGGCGCCATTGGACTGATAGGCGGTCCGCTGGCGATCGCCACCGGCGCATTAGGCGCTGCCATTGGTGGTATGGCCGCGAAATTATCCGACAGTGGTTTCCCGGATTACCAGCTCAAGCAGATCGGAAACAGTCTCAGGCCGGGAATGTCAGCTATTGTGGTGCTTGTGCAGCTGTTTGCATCGATCGACCTGGAAAAGGAACTATCAACGGCCGCGGCGGTTTCTATCAAGCATGCCCCATTGAACAAAGCACTCCTGACGCCTCCCCAGGCAACCAGCGCCACAGCACAAGGTTTTATTGATAAAGCGGCAGGCGCAACAGCCATCAACTTGATGGGCGAAATCGCGCGCGACGAAAACAGAAACACCGGTGAGGGATCAACCGGCGAGTAGGTCATTCTTCGGCTGGCTTACAGGACTCCAGTACCAAATCGCCTTTCAGACGCAGCACGCAACGATAACTGCTGCCAGCCTGATCGCTGACATCAATCAAGACTGCGTCGCCGCGCTGCTCGGTGATCGTTAGTACGCGCTCCTCTTTTAGTGCAGCTCTCGCCATTTCCAGTCCAGCTTTGCTCTCCTCCAGAATCTTGACACGACAGGAATAATCAGGATTGCCATCCAGCCAGCAGCCCAGTTTCTGCAGATAAGCTTTTTCGCTCAGCTCACAGAAATTAAGCGAACCCTCGAACACATGGCAGGTTGCCCAAGAATCCTGCAATCGCAGATGCACAGAGCTGCTCATGATCGAGTTCGGATCATAAGCACCCATAAAAAGCTGATAAGGCTGGAATATTTTTTCACCGAGTGGTTTTAAAGCTCTCAGGTGCATCTCGCGGGATGTTGTCAGTGAGACCGGTTTTTCACGATTCTGGTCAGCCAGTTGGATTGTACTCGAGACCGCCATCACCGGCTCGCGCAGTGGTCGTTGGATGATATAATCCGCAGCCAGGCCAACCGCAGCAAAGATCACGATATTCAACCCCAAAGCCGTCAGACGCCCGAGTGTACTCCCAGCATTAGCCGCACTCTCCACCAGGAAAATTTGGAATATCCCTGCCAGCGCGGATAAAATGCCAACGATCGCCAGCACCACCCCTTGAAACAGGCGTGCGTACACATCAAACGGAAAGATGGTTAAACCTGCCAGCTCGGGGTGCAGCATCTCGGTAAACTGGTTGATCAGGTAATAATTTAAGCGAATAGCAAGCCAACCCTCAAACACACCTACTGCCAGCCAGATCATTACGCCGTAGAAGGCGTGGTCTAACCTGGCAGCCAGCCAGCCAGCCAACCCCCCAATTACTAGCGAGAGAATTACCCCAGTCAGTGTCAATGGCAAGGGATATTCGGTTGATACCCGCCAAAAAGAGAATGCCTGGTTTAACCATAGCGCCAGGGAAAATCCCAGCCCGGCACACAATCCGGCCAGCAGGCCATTGCGACTCAGCTCTTCCCGGTTTTGTATGATCCCTGTTCTCATCACACAATCCTATAAAGAAGATTATACCCCCGCATATTTGAGCGGTTTGAAGATCATCATCCAATGCTACAACTTCACTTGATTTATACAACTTTCTTCTTGAGTTGGCTTATCCGCAGGGCCAGCCGTACCATGACGTAGATATATACCAAATACAAAACAAGGTAGATAGCTTGGATAAGCCGGAAGAATAATCCAATACCGGAAAATCGTTCGCCAGCAGTACCGGTGTTGAAAAACAGGTTCATACCCAGCATCAATAGCACAACGAATAGAAGACCCAGGAAACCGAGCAAGCGCCTATATTTTCGAACTTTCGACTCAGCATCGGTAAAGATCTCGATCTGCTCACCTGCAGCAGCCTGCTTACGCCAGTAGCGCCAGTTAGACATCTCTCCGACATATTCCCACCCTGCATCCTGGAACATTTGCAAGTAATCCTGGAAATCGCCTTTATTGGCAGGCATGTAATCCAGGCGATAAACTACCCGGATTGGCTCTCCTTGTCGGAAGGTATAGCTGCCCAATAAATCCACCCGGCTGAGATGCCATCCAGCTTGCGCCATCTCCCCCAGCCAGGCTTCCTCTTCTTCATCTTGCCAGGGCCAAAACCATTTGCGTTTTCTTAGTGATTGCGTTTCCATTTTTACCTCTCCGATTAAAAGCCGCCTCACAGGCTGCTAATTATCTCCAATCCATTTTTCGTCATGATCTCCAAGCGTTTAATTTGATCCTGGAGCACGGTTTTCCCTTTGGTTGTTAATACATAGCTTTTCCGGCGCTGCTCTTCGCCCACTTTGATGATCAATCCTTCTTTTTCCAGCTGTTGGAAAGCTCCGTAGAGGGTTCCCGGTCCAATTTTGACCACTCCCTGGCTCAGCAGCTCAACTTTTAGCATCACCCCATAGCCATGTAGCGGCTCGACCAAAGCCAATAAAATGTAATAAGTCGATTCGGTCAGTGGTAGATACTTCGTTACATCTTCTTTTTTTGCCATCTCTGCTCTCCTGGTGATATAGTCGCCTACCGTTACATCGTGCTACGATATATCACTATACGTTATATTATCACACGATATATCGTCTGTCAATATATTTCGGTGGGTTTAACGGCGTTATAATTCAGGTCTATCTGCACGGTTGGGGTGCAAATCCCCCCCTGGAGACCTACTTGTCAATCACTATCCCATCTGCTACTCGCCGGATTGCTATATTCTTCAATGACCGGCAGTACTATAGCCGCCTGCTCAGGTTTGCCTTACCGATCGCCCTCCAGCAGTTAATCTTTTCCGGGTTAAATCTGGTGGCCAGCGTGATGGTTGGTCAGCTAGGTGATACTGCCGTGGCGGCGGTCGGACTCGCCGGGCAGATTTTCTTCCTGCTTAACCTGCTGGTTTTCGGCATTGGCAGCGGTGCAGCTATGTTCACCGCTCAGCTATGGGGTCGACGCGATATCCCCAACATTCGCCGGGTGCTTGGTCTGTCGCTGACTTTAAGTATGATCGGCGCAGTGTTTTTCTTAGTGATCGCAGAATTTTTCCCAGCCGCCGTGCTAAGCATCTATTCCCGAGACCCGGCAGTCATCGCCCTGGGAAGCAGTTACCTGCGTATTTTTGGCTTTTCCTTCTTATTTTTCTCCGTTACCGCCACCTTCTCGCTTGTGTTGCGCAGCATCGGTGAGGTACGGCTACCAGTTTCAGTGACCATCGGTACTCTGCTACTAAATATCTTTCTGAGCTATGTATTCATCTTCGGCAAGCTAGGTCTACCCGCACTGGGTGTTAACGGAGCCGCTTATGCCATCCTGATTTCGCGCAGCCTGGAATGCTTCGCGCTGATTACCTTGACATATTATCTCAAGCTCCCTCCTGCAGGAAAACTGCGCGAATTGTTATCTTATGACATGGCTTTTGCCAGAATAGTTCTCCGTCCGGTTTTACCGGTAGCGATAAACGAGATCCTATGGTCACTGGGCATCACAGCCTACCAGGTTATCTATGCCCGCACTGGAACAGAGCAGTTGGCGGCAATGAATATATCCATTGCAATTGTCGACCTGGCAGTGGTAGCCTTTATCGGACTGGGTAATGCCACCTCAATTCTGGTGGGCAATTTTATCGGCTCGAGAGATGAGACGCAGGCTCAAGTTTATGCCGGTCGCTCGCTAGCCTTGAGCGGCATCGGTGGGATGGTTATTGGAGTGCTAATATTCTTGCTCAGCCCCTTCATTTTGAGTTTATATAAAGTGTCCCCCGAAACGATTGGCTATGCGCAAAAAATCCTTGTGATTAGCTGCTCTTTCCTGTGGTTGCGGATGATGAACCTAGTGATCTTTATCGGCATTTTGCGCGCCGGCGGTGACACCCGCTTTGGCCTGGTGCTGGATGGTTTTATCATCTGGCTTGTCGGTGTTCCGCTGACCGCTTTTGGGGCATTCGTGCTACACCTGCCCATCTACCTGGTGTATCTGCTCACCATGAGTGAAGAGCTGGTTAAGTGGTCATTGGGCATTTGGCGTTATTTCTCTAAAAAATGGATTCATAATTTAGCCGAGACCGTCTCGGAAATCAACTAATTCAGAGGTGTTCATTGAAAGACAATTGGATCTTCTCGAAATGGTTCACTACCGCCATGTTGACCCTTGTCAGCTTGTTTTTTTTAGCAGGGTGCAGCCAGGGAACTTCTAGCAAGCCGCTGTACGTCCTGGCCGGTTATGATGCCAATGGCGATGGCAAAATCGAACAAGATATCGTCGGCGAGGAGGGCCAGGCGATTTATGCCCTGCAGCCCGATGGCGATGAGGTCAGGCTCGGGCGGCTAACCGACCCTACCACCTACTTACCGGATATGTACTCATTATCTCCGGATGGGAAATATTTAGCCTTTAACACCAAACCTCCCGCAGATAACGCCATTGGGTCGTATATTTACATTCTAGACCTGGTGAAGGGAGGCGCACCGGTAGAAATTCCATATGAAGCCTCCTTGGTCGAGGGGATGTACTGGTCGCACATCGGCCAATCCGCTGCGGATAGCTCCAAGATGCGCCTGGCTGTAATTGGAAACGATACCATCGGAAATGCCGAAACCCTGATCATCACCCCACAAGGTGTTATTGAGCGTCAGATACCAAGCCAAACCTTTTTAGAAAACGAGTTCCAAGATTACAATCCGTATGCTTCCCCCGATCGCACCCAGCGCATCTGGCCTAAAGCCGTAGAAAACGGTTATTTACTCAGCAAAACCGGCTTTTTAGATAGCTACCAGGAAGACAGTCCGCGTTTGAGTAATATCCCGTTTAACTTCATTAACTGGTCACCGGACAGCCAGCGTATCCTGGTGCACTACCGGGACCCGGAGCTCCTGAAGCAGTTTAATTACATGAAAGAGCCACACGGCGCCTTGTTTACTCTCCGGGCGGATAACGGCGAGCTTACCCCGTTAACTGCCGGCGCCGGAGCCAGTAAGATTGCCGCCTGGTCGCCGGACTCGCGCGACATCGCCTACCTGACACAGTTGGAAGACACCGATAACGATGGGATTGCCGATACCGAGCTTGACGCCCCGGTGCTTTATATCCTGGGTCCTGATGGAAAAGCCCAGCGTATCGACCTAGGAGAAAAATACCAGCTAGGCTGGGGATTGGACTGGTAATTGAATGACCGGGGATAGAATTCCCGGAAAATTGAGAAGAAACTTTGTGTAATCTCACGTTAGTTCGGGATAAGGAAAAAGAGGTGTTTTGGGTTTATTTTGGGTAGCGGAACAGCCCAAAATAAACCCAAAATCCTTTTATCCCGAACTCACGTCAATCTATCGAACTATCAACATAAATATGAACTCACATGACCGACTACATTTGTAATAATAAAATTACGTTTTTCACAAATACGTACATACTCCTCAAAATTTTAAAATCGCCAAAGCCCTTACGAAAACTAAGTAAACCCAGCTGATGAATAAGGTGTCGATCGATAGATCATTATGCAAGTAATCAATGGAAAAAATAATTACGAAGTAAAATATTATCATCGATCATTCTAATGGAGATCATGGAGGAGTTATGTCTACGACCAATCCTTTAGGCAAACTGCTGCGGTTCCGTGAAACCCATCCTCTCCAAAAAATTCAATTCGGGGGTCATGAATGGGAATATATCGCCGCCGGGCAGGGTTCTCAAGCACTGCTGGTATTGGGCGGTGCCATGAGCACCCCGGAGTCGTCCTTTGAAACCATCCAAACCTACGAGAATGATTTCCGTGTGGTCTCGCCGGCTTACCCACCGGTAGGCACATTAGCCGGCTTGATGGAAGGCATCTCCGAGATCCTGTCCTATGAAGGCATTGAGCATACCCATGTCACCGGCCAGTCACTAGGGGCTGGGATCGCCCATGTGCTCATCCGCCGCCACCCCGAGGTCGTCGATAAGCTGGTGTTGTCCGGTTTTGGTTTATATAACCAGAAGAATGCCAAAAGCGCCCGCAGTGCCATGCGTATGTTCCGGCTGGCGCCATATCGTTTGATCACCGGCTACTATCGGAGGCGCATGCGCGCCTTGCTCCAGCCAGTAGACCCGGAAGCACGTGATTTCTACCTGGCTTACATGGATGATCTGTTCGACCGCCAGTTGGATAAACGCAAGCTGGTTGGACAGTTCGCCCTGATGGGTGACCTGGTAGAAAACGCGACTAGATACCGGGTTTATGAACCGGTCGAACGGCCGGGGCGCGTCCTGATCCTGCAGGCAAAAGACGATACAGGTTTTGCCCCTGACGAGCAAGCTACACTGCGCGAGACCTATCCCGGCGCGCAGGTGCACATCTTCGAGAGCGGCGGTCACCTAGCAGGATTGACCCAACGAGAAGAATTCGAAGCCCTTCGTAAAGCTTTTCTAGCCGGGGAATAAATTAAAACAATCAGGCGGATGCTCTCACATCCGCCTGATCTTATAATAATGGGTTGGATAAAATTAGCTCAGGGGTGTTACATTGGCAGCCTGCAGGCCCTTGGGACCCTTCTCAACTGCGAATTCAACCTTCTGCCCCTCAACCAGGTTGCGATA
>JAGDMX010000432.1 GCA_017860725.1 Chloroflexota bacterium
TGTCTCGGCAAAGCCTAGCACAAGGTAAGCTGTTAAAAAGGAGGGGTTTGGGGAGACAATTTAAGTAAGTTTTTAATTTTGAAATCGGCTTCTCCTATTTCAAAATTAAAAACCCATTATCTCAACCACATTAGGTAAGGAGGTTGCAATGCATACAGGAAAGATCCTCATTGCGGTGGGAGTTATCGCCATTATGGCTGTGTTGGCGGTGGTTTTCGTGCCGCGCCTGCTAAATCCACAACCAGAACCCAGCCAGGTCTCCTGGCCGACCCAAGGCTGGCCTACAATCACACCGGAGGAAAGCGGCCTGGATTCGGCCAAGATAGCTGAAGGGCTGCAGGCAATCCAGAAACAGAATACCAAGATTGACAGCCTGCTGGTCATCCGTAACGGGGCGGTGCTGCTGGATGCATCCTTTGCCCCATACAACAGCGCTTACCTGCATGACCTGGCCTCGGTGACGAAGAGTTTTATGACCACACTGATCGGCATCGCCATCGACCAAGGTAAGCTGAAACTCGACGATCCTGTCCTGTCGTTCTTCCCCGAGCGGACGATTGCCAACCGGGATGAACGCAAAGAACGCATGACTGTCCGAGACCTGGTGAGCATGCGGAACGGGTTCGCATCCGGTTGTCAGGCTGGCGATGGGCGAACTATCAGTGCTATGATGGACAATCCAGACTGGGTGCAAGGCGCGCTGGATCGCAATATGGCAGCAGAACCCGGAAGCAAGAACTGTTATGACAGCCCGGGGATGCACCTGCTCTCGGCGATCCTACAAAAGGCAACCGGGATGACGGCGTTGGAATTTGCGCGCCAGAACCTGTTTGCGCCATTGGGCATCCAGGAAGCGTTCTGGGAGTCCGACCCACAAGGCATCACGCGCGGTTGGGGCGATTTGCACCTGAAGCCGGCTGATGCGGCGAAGCTAGGATATTTGTGGCTGAACAACGGCGCCTGGGATGGAAAGCAGTTCGTCTCGGCTGAGTGGGTGAAAGACTCGGTCAAGTATCACAGCGACCTCGGCGGTGGGGATGGCTATGGATACGGCTGGTGGCTGTGGGACGGCGGCTACGGAGCCTCGGGACGCGGCGGCCAGTCGGTCAAGGTCGAACCGGCTTTAAACGTGGTCGTGGTCACCACCGGCGCCGGTTTCGATTATGATACTGAAATCGATCGGCACTTGATCGGAGCGGTCGTAGATTTAGAAAAGCCGTTAGCTGCGAACCCAGCCGGGGTTGCGGCGCTGGCCGAGACATTAAAGACGCTGGCGCAGCCGGATTCTCCCCAGCCGGTCGGACCCTTGCCGGACACCGCGAAAGCAATCTCAGGAAGAACCTATCGTTTTGAACCCAACGTGACCAATATCGAAACGATGAGAGCGGAGTTCAACGATTCGGCAGAGGCAATCTTGCACCTTAAATACTATGGCAGCGAGGTTATGTCTACGCCGGTTGGCCTGGATGGGATCTACCGCCCGACTGCAAAAGGCGAATTGATGCGCGGGTACTGGGCTGATCCGCAAACGTTTATCCTGGAAATTCATGACACCGGAGAGCAGAGGATCCAGATCCAATTCGTGGATGACCGGGTAACGCTCGAATCACCCGGGCAGGGGATCCATGTGGAAGGGCAGGCAGAGTAGGGGTGGATTATACATGTAGTATGACACGATCAATGATAACCTGATGGCTGTACAGTTTTTGCGGATTGGAGCTTGATTTTTTAAATATTTCCTGTATACTGATTAAAAGAAGTTAAGTTTGGCTAGGGGGGAGAGTTTGTGCTGCCTGGAGGTAGTTATGGCTGCTGAAAATGTCAATCCATCTGTGAATACCAGTTCGGACCAAAAGGGAAATGGTGGAAATGGAAGCTCGCCGATTATCGACCTGCACAACATCGTTAAAACATTTCCCAGTGCGGCGGGGGAGGTTACTGTCCTAAACAGAATCGATGCTCATTTCTACCAAGGTGAATTTGTGGCCGTGATCGGCAAATCGGGGAGCGGCAAATCTACCATGGTCAATATGATCACCGGCATTGATCGCCCAACTGCCGGGGAGGTGTTGGTTGGGGGTGTAAAAGTCCATCTGATGAGTGAAAATAAATTGGCGATCTGGCGTGGACGTAACCTGGGGATTGTTTTCCAGTTCTTCCAGCTTCTGCCAACCCTTTCATTGTTAGAAAATGTCATGCTGCCAATGGATTTCTGTAAAATGTACACGCCGCGCCAACGCAAGCAGCGCGCCCTGGAGCTGCTCGAGCGGGTGGAGATGCAGGAGCATACCACCAAGCTGCCAACCGCGATCTCAGGCGGACAGCAGCAACGGGTGGCGATCGCGCGCGCCATGGCTAATGACCCTTCCATTCTCCTGGCAGATGAACCGACCGGTAACCTCGATTCGAAAACTGCCTCGATTATCTTTAAGATGTTCCAGGAACTCGCCCAGCAGGGTAAAACGATCGTAATGGTTACTCACGACTCCAGCCTGGCGCAGCGGGTCAACCGTACGATGCTGATTGTAGATGGGGAAATTGTCAACGAATTCATTGCCCGAGCGCTGCCACTGCTGACACAAGATCAAATGCTCGAGGCCACCCAGAAGGCTGTGCCAATGATGTTCGAGCCGGGTGCGACCATCCTGCGCGAGGGGACACCTGGGGATAAATTTTATATTGTCACCAAGGGAAGGGCCGAAGTTGCGCTCAAGCGACCGGGCGGCTCGGATGTGGTGGTCATGCGGCCGGGGGTTGGTGAATATTTCGGCGAAGTGGAAATCCTGCGCGGTGGAACAAATATCGCCAGCGTGCGGGCAGTAGCAGATTCATCGGTCGAACTGGTAGCTTTGGACCGGGAGACTTTTATGGAACTGTTGGCCGAATCGGATGTGACCCGGGATGCCTTCGGGATGATTGTTGAAAAACGCCTGGCTGAAAATATCCAAACCCGGACTGGAGATGCAAAATGAGCAGCCCACGATGGAGCAAAGTCTTCCACGATTTATGGGATCACAAAGGTCGCTCGCTGGTGGTTATTTTGTCCATCATGGTTGGGGTTTTTGCAGTCGGTTTTGTGAGCGACATGTTCTTTATCAC
>JAGDMX010000433.1 GCA_017860725.1 Chloroflexota bacterium
GGGCTGCAGCCAACCTACCAGGGCCTGCGGATCGATCCATGTATCCCTTGCGCCTGGGAGGGTTTCAGCGCCCGCCGGGTATATCGTGGTGCGATCTATGATATCCGGGTCACCAACTCCGCCCAGACGAATAAGGGTGTGCGGCACGTGCTCGTCGATGGCGAGGAGACCGGAGACAACACGCTGCCCTTGTTCGCAGCGAATACAATTCACCATGTCGAGGTGAAAATGGGAGAATCGCTTCCGCGTGTTAAGGAAGATGGGACGCACTCAGGCGATGCTTGACTTTATCCTCTATAGATAGAAGGTGATATTTACATAGAGGATTTGTGACATTCATATATCTAATGACACTTGACAGATATCCAATGTTAATTGTAAACTAATATTGGGAGCGCTCCCATTCGTGACAACATCTTCCTACATATCTTGATTATGTGATTATGCAAATGTTACCAACCAGGTCAATCGGTTTGACGTTCCTGCAGGTAATCGTTCGTTTTAATGGTTTTTCTATCTACCAATCCCCATTCAGCGAGATAGTCAATTGCGATAGCTGTGGTGCATCCAATAAGAATATCAGAAAGCAAGTTGCTGCGATGATTATTCTAATATCCTCGGCTCAAACCAAACGATGATGATCGCCCTACTATCAGAAGGAGGTGGAAAATATCTATAAAATAGCTAAGACCTAACCGACCAAAAGTTTTACCAATCCAACAAAATTCTAAGGAGAGTGAAAAAATGAAACGCTTGTCTCTCGTAATTTCTCTGGTCATGGTGATCGGCATGCTGCTCGGTGCCTGCACAACACCTACGCCAGCGACCGTTGTTCAGACCGTTGAAGTACCGGTCGTCCAAACTCAGGTGGTCAAGGAAGTCCAAACCCAGGTGGTGGTCCAAACCCAGATCGTTGAACCGACTGCGGCGCCGGTATCGCCAGAGCAACAGCTTCCCCGCAACGAAACCCTGTACTTCAATGGCATACAGTGGAGTCCAATTGTTGGTTGGAATCCATACTCTTCCAGCATGAATAATGGCATGGCTGTCACCGCAAAGGACGCTGCCCGCGTGATTATGTTTGAAACCCTATACCTGTACGATATGCTGGATGGCAAGTCATATCCTCTGCTGGCAGATGGCGATTGGGTGTGGAATGACGCGCGTACCGAGATCACCGTAAAGCTCAAACCAGCCGCAAAATGGAGCGATGGCACCCCGCTAACCGCCGATGATGTGGCTTATACCTGGGATACCAATCTCAAGTATTCGACCAATGCTGGCAACAACTTCAAAGATTTCATCGACACCGTCACAGCAGTCGATCCTCAGACAGTGCTGATCAAGGCGAAACTGGATGCAGACGGCAAAGCGGTCAATCCTCTGATGCTCGCGTCTTTCTTGGACGGTGTCTATGTCTGCCAGAAAGCCTGGACGCAAACCCTGGAAGCGCGCGCCGCAGATGCGACTGCATTTTTAGCCGATCCCGCTGAAGATGTCGTTTATTCGGGTCCTTACCACAAATTCTTCGCTGACGATACGAAGGTTGTCTACGTCCGCGATGACAACTACTGGGGCCAGGACGCCTCCATGTGGGGCAAGCTGCCGGCTCCGAAGTACATAGCGCATCAGATCTTCAAGGATAACGCGGCCGGTTCGATCGCTTTAGCACAGGGTGAAGTGGATATCAGCCAGCAGTTCAACTCCAATATTCAGGTATTGTGGGAAAACTATGCGCTGCCCGTTTCCACCTACCTTCCCGAGGCTCCCTATGGCATTGGCGCCACCCTCCCAACCGCCTTTTACAACTTAAAATCCAATGGTTTGGATAATGTTGCTATTCGTAAAGCGATTGCGATTGCGGTTGACTATCCTACCATCATTGCCAATGCAATGACCAACCAATCGGCTACTTTCGATCAGGTGCCACGCTCGCTCATGAACCCGACCGATGGTGAGCAGGCTTTGTATGACCACGATGCCGTCAAGGACTTGCAGTGGGCCGGCAACGACATCGAAGGCGCCAAAAAACTGCTGGATGATGCCGGGGTCAAGGATACCAACGGCGATGGCAATCGTGAATACAACGGCAAGGAACTTCATTATGTCGCCACCTGCCCGGCTGGCTGGTCTGACTGGCAGGCTGCGATCGAAGTGGTGGCTGCCGCCGGGAAAAAGATCGGGATTGATATCACCACCAATTTCCCAGAATGGGGCGTTTATCAGACCGTCGTCACCAAATCGGATACGCCTTTGCCTGAAGGCTATGACATCTTCATGATGTGGAGCGACGGCGCAGGCCCGACCCAGCCCTGGGGACGTATCCGCCACCTGTTGAGCTCTGAATTCGTTGGTCAGGCAGTCAACTGGAACGGCAACTGGGGTCAATATAGCAATCCTGATGTCGATGCGTTGATCAAACAGATCCCCGCTGAAACCGACGAAGCCAAGCTGAAGGAAATTTACACGGAATTGGTCAAGATCTACCTGACCGATGTTCCCTCCTTTACGCTCATGTATCGTCCCGATTTGTTCCATGCAGTGAACGAGAGTGTGTGGACAGGCTTCCCACACCAAGATGATGGCACCGAACCGCCCGTTCCGCCGATGATCTGTACGGACGGTTGGAGTATCGCATGTCTGTATAACATTAATCTGGTCAATCCGTAAATAATAATTCATGTCAAAACAGCCATGTTCCGCTGACCAGGGGACATGGCTGTTTGTAATAATTTATATCTTGTATTTTATTAATGTGAATTCAGGATTTCAAAGAAAGTGGTTACCACGGGTTATTTTGGGTGGCGAAGTCACCCGGAGTAACCCCAAAAAACCTGATCCCGAACTGATGTTTATTAGCAATTTATCGGTATAAGATTACCAGGAGGTGTTGCGTTGAAAGGTTATGCTAAGTATTTCGGTAATAAGCTTGTTTGGTTCATCATCACATTCATTGCCGCCTTCCTGTTGAACTTCTTCCTGCCGCGTATGATGCCGGGAGATCCTGTGGCAGCCATCGTAGCAAGGATGGCCCAAGGCCAATCCAATGCGAGCGGGGTCCAAGCGATTTACAAGCAATACACGGAGTTGTTTGGCGGCCGACGTTCTAAGAACTTCAATCTGGTGGACAGTGTGTCTGCAATTACCGGCGATCATCGTTGGCTTTCTGATTGGGAACATACTGGGCGTGTTAGCGGCTTACCTCAAGGGAGGTTATGATAAAGCCCTCATGCCGCTCAGTATCTTTGTCAGTGGTCTACCGGCATTTGGCATGGCAATCATTTTACTGGTCATTTTTGGGATCATATTAAAATGGTTACCCACCTCAGGCGGATATGGGTTTGACATGATTCCCAACTTTAGCTGGGCGTTCATCTGGTCGGTGATCATCCATTATCAGTTGCCATTCTGGTCGATCGTTTTGATTGCAATTGGCGGATGGGCGATTGGCATGCGCTCCATGTCCATCTATGAGCTGAATGCCGACTACGTAAAATACAGCCGCTTCATGGGAATCAAAGACTCGAAGATCGTTCGCTATGTATTTCGAAATGCCATGCTTCCGCAGATCACCGGCCTGGCGCTGGCGATCGGTACCATGGTCGGCGGTGCGCTGGTGGCGGAAATCATTTTTAGTTACCCGGGGCTGGGTACCACGCTGTTGAGCGCTATTATGGGACAGGATTATCCGATGATCTCAGCCGCCACCTTGATCATCACCATTATGGTACTGATCGCAAACTTTACCCTTGAAATTTTATACGGCTTCATTGACCCGCGCATTAAAGCGGCGCAGTCGGATTAGGAGAGGTTCTTATGAAAAATACTCTCCAGCGGGTTTTTCACTCTGGTAAATTCGTGATTGGTTTTTGTATTTTTACGTTCATTGTGCTGTTGGCGATCGTCTATCCACTGTTCGTCAGGGCTGCTCCACTAGGAATCATCGGCCAGGGCACTTTCTTCCCCCCTGGGATCTACGTCAACGTTTATGACAGCATCGGTACCACTCCTTATACCCTCAAACTCGATGATGCCGCGGCAAAGCGGATCGCTAGCAAGCTGAGCGAGGATGACCGCACTGCTATGCAGGAGTGGCTTGTAGCGGCCGGCATTCCTGAAGGCGAGATCGATGTCACGGATACCAAAAAACTCCTGACCCAGTGGGAGAACAATTATGATCCCAAGAAGAATATTCCTGGAATGACCTTTGCCAAAACAAGATACTATCAAAGGTTGAATACTTCGCTCGAAGGAATCTTATCCAC
>JAGDMX010000434.1 GCA_017860725.1 Chloroflexota bacterium
AAACGGCGCCAATCCGCCACCCGCCAGGCAGGTTATCAGGTGGTTCATCCAGTAGGTCTCGGCTGCCAGCAGATCCGGTCCCCAGCCGGTGCCGCTGCCGGAGGTGCCGCAGTGGGGCAGGTTGTAATGCCGCATCATCTCGATACACGCCAGGTTGAGCAGCATGCTTTGCGGGTCGTAGAAATTGACCATAGTTTTCATATCGAAATAAGCGGGCAAGATGCCCAGGATGACAGGCGTTCCGGGCTTGATTATCTGGCTGATGGCCAGCCCCGCCAGCAGCTCTGCCAGCAGAGTCGCGAGCGTCCCGGCGGGGGTGATGGGGGTGGACATACCAGCCATGCTGTAGTTGGAAAGGATCACCGGCAGCCCGCGCTGGATGGCGGTCTGCAGTTTCTCCAGGGTGCCGGAGTTCATCACCAGCGGCGTCACCGGGTTGAAATACGGGATCACGAAGGGCTTGGCGGCTAAATCGCCGTGCAGGTGTTCGAGCAGATCGAGCACTGCCGGAAAACTCCGGTCTTCTGATATCAGGATAACCAGCGGTTTGGTGGTGTTGGCGACCATGTCCAGCGTGGCATACAGGTCGCTAAGCGGCGCCGGGACATCCTGCTCAATCCCAACGGTCGAGATCACATCATAGTTCGGCAGCCGGTGCCCTAATTGCACCATGGCCTGCATGTGCTTCCGCCCGAAGGGAGCCAGGTCGTCCGTCAGCGGGTCTTGATAGTACAGGGTGGTGACGCCCACGCCAAAACGCGGGCGGCCTTCGCCCAAACGGAAGGCCGGGTTCCCCTGTCGGTCGTAGAGGTCAATCGTGGCGGGGGCTGCCTTTAGCGCCCACTCGACGATCTGGCGCGGCAGGTGGAGAACCTCCCCATCGGTGGGATGGGCGCCGTACTCGCGCACCATTTGCTCGCGCAGGCTGGGCGAATCGACGCGCACGCCGGTCGTCTCCAGGATGTGCAAGGCGTATTCGTGTATCTGGGCGATCTGCTCGGGAGTGAGCAAGCTCAAACGTGGTTTAGCGAAAGATGGGTCGGTCACTGGGCCTGTCCTTATGATTCAATCTCTTGGAGATATGGCGGAAATGGATTTCTCTGTTCGGGGATAAGCAACCCAGCAATTTACACTCACGCGAGTTGCGCAATACGCTGAGAACTCATGTCAATAGTTTAGAGCATGGCGGTGATGAAATTCCGCTCTACAAATGACTGCAGTTACGTGTCGATTGAGATAACCTCGTGGCACATTATAGCAGTCAATCGGTAAGATCTCCTCGATGTGTCACTGCGAGCGTTCTATGCGAAGCAGTCTCAAGTTTTAGAAAAGCAAGATTGCGTGGGCAAAAACCGCCTCATAAACCCAAAACACCCCTTTTTTCGTTATCCCGAACTGATGTAAATATAAATTATGATATAATTCTATTCCATATTATGGAATGGAATTCCAAAATATCATGAATGAGCCATATCCCGGTACACAGGCTGTGATGCGGGCGATCTCGCTGCTGAAGGTTTTCTCGGAGGAACAGCCGGAGCTTAACCTGAACGAAATTGCCCAGGTGGTCAATCTCAAAAAGACCACCGCGTTTCGCTTGCTGGCCGCCCTGGAGAGTGAAGGGTTGGTGGCACGTGGGCAGCGCGCCGATACCTATTGCCTGGGACCGGAAATTCTGACTCTGGCGGGTAGAGCGCTCAGATCGCACGACTTGCGTTCCGCCAGCCGGTCGGCCCTGGAATGGCTGGCACAGCAAACCGGCGAGACGGCAACCCTGGAGATCCGCGTCCATGATTCCGTGCTCATCCTGGACGAAGTACCGGGAAGCCACCTGCTGGGAGTCGCTCCCTGGATTGGGACGCTCTGGCCGCTGTATGCCACCTCCACCGGTAAGGTTATCCTGGCCTACCAGTCGCCGGATGAGCGGCGAGAGGCTCTGCAGGCGCCGCTGGCTGCGCTGACCCATCTAACCATTGTGAATCGGGAAAAGCTCAATATCGAGCTGGAGAACATCCACCGGCAGGGCTATGCCACGGCTTTCGAAGAGATCGAACTGGGATTCGTAGCAATAGCTGCGCCGGTTTTTCGCATCGATGGCACGGTTGCGGGGGCTATCAGCATTGGCGGCCCGGCCATCCGCCTGACAGCCAAGGTTGTTGAAGAGCTGGCCGGGCTGGTCATGCAGCAGGCGCAAACGATCTCTTACGGGCTGGGATACCAGCCGCCAAACGAGGAATGAGCAAACATGCCGATACCATCTCCTTTTCACACCCGTACGGCTCCCTTGAACGAAAGTTACGAATGGCGTAACTGGTCGGGATACCTGTCAGCCTCCCTGTATGAGCCGACTCACGAGCGCGAGTACTTCGCCATCCGCAACGCAGCGGCGCTGATCGACGTATCGCCGCTGTATAAATACGAATTTCAGGGGCCGGATGCTCTGCGGGCACTCAACCGCATCATGACGCGCGACATCGCCCGTTGCGCGGTGGGGCAAGTGATGTATAGCGCCTGGTGCGATGACGGTGGAGCAGTGATCGACGACGGTACGGTCGCCCGCCTGGCAAGCGATCATTTTCGCATCACGGCCGCCGAGCCCAATCTGGTCTGGTTCCAGGACTGTGCCTTCGGCATGCAGGTTGAAATCCGGGATGTGTCCGTCGAGCTGGCAGCGCTGGCGGTGCAGGGACCAAATGCGCGCGCCATCTTGAGTCAGGTCGTCTCCGGGGTGGATCTCCAGGCATTAAAGTATTACCGCCTGGCTGATGGACAGATCGGAAACCTGCCGGTCACTGTCTCGCGCACCGGCTATACCGGCGACCTGGGATACGAGCTGTGGGTCGCCTCGCAGCAGGCTGGGCAGGTATGGGATACGGTCTACGCGGCCGGGGAGCCGTATGGCGCGCAGGCGGTCGGGATTGTGGCGCTGGATATCGCCCGCATCGAAGCCGGTTTGATCATGCTGGGGGTGGATTACATCTCGGCGCGCAAAGCGCTCATCCCGGCGCAGAGATCGTCGCCCTTCGAGATCGGATTGCAATGGGCGGTAGACCTGGACAAGCCTAATTTCATCGGCAGGCGCGCCCTGGCAGC
>JAGDMX010000435.1 GCA_017860725.1 Chloroflexota bacterium
CTAAAAATTACTCTTGATACACGTGACTTAAGTATCTCGGAACACCCTGAGAGTGATCGGAAGCAAGTTTACCAGATGGGATTCAATATCACTTTAATAGTCATTTTGCGTCTCCTATAACCCCTTTGCATCTTATTTGAAACCTAAGCAACCCACAGGAATACCTGTGAGACCAATTCGTGTACTATATTATATTAGATTTTGATGTGAAAATACAGGTGCTAATATTAGAAAAATTTTATTTCTTTAACATTTCTCACGTGACCTGAGAGGTTGTAGTCAGTAATCCTTGCTATACTAAAGTTAGTAATATTGTCGTTGTAGTACTTCAAAATCCCATGTTGAGTAAATTACGAATAATTCTGATTCTTACAACAGTGGTTTGCCTATGCTCTCTCATGGGATGCCACCCGTCGACCAATCACAGTTTTGCCATATATTTACTCAGCGGCGATTTGTCCGGCATCGACATCTTGGGTAAAGATATTTCCGAGTTGACTCCCCAGGAAGATCCACTGATCTCCGGGATAGATATCCAAAGCTATGACTCAACTACACATACCATTGAGCTGACCCCAACTGCCTATCAAAGCATTCAGGAGCTTTATTCATTGCCGGTCAGAGTCGATGGGCTCCCTTTTGTCGTGTATGCCACAGGAGAACCAATTTATGCCGGCGCTTTCTGGACACCGCTATCATCTCTGAGCTATGAAGGCATCGTGATCCTGCAGCCGATGGATCCAGACAGCACGTCGATTCGCATCGACCTGGGTTACCCCGGGCAAGACTTTTACCTCGGGGATGATCCTCGCGATGATCCCCGCATTATAGAGACTCTCAAGGCCAACGGGAAGCTAAAATAACCGATCAAGGAAGGAAATTATGGAAACCCTTGAAGCAATTCGCACCAAGCGCGCCGTACGCCAGTACACCAATCAGGCTGTGCCAGAAGAGACCATCCGTATGATCCTGGATGCCGGTCGGAAAGCGCAGAGCAGCCGCAACAGTCAGCCCTGGCAATTTATGGTGATTCGCGAGCGCCAGACGTTGGTCCGTCTGGCAGAGACGGGTGGTTACGCCGCCCACCTGGCTGAGGCAGCTTTTGCCGTCGTGATGGTCTCCTCAACCAATTGGGCGTTCGATATCGGTCAGTCGGCAGCTTATCTGCAGTTAGCCGCCTGGGATCTGGGTGTCAGCTCTTGCATTGCATCCATATGGAAAACAGAGCAGGCAAAAGCACTTTTAGGAATACCGGCGGATCAATACCTTGAGATCGCACTCGCCTTCGGGTACGCTGCTCAGCCGGTCCCGCAAACCGCCAGACCCGAAGGCCGTCATAAGCTCGACGATGTCGTCCGCTGGGAACATTGGTAAAATACAATCCAGGAATTGGTTTTCGATAACAAATCACCAGATTGCTGATTTGCATCATCCACAAATGAGGTGAAACCATGACGGATCCACGCATTGCGAAACTTGCTTCGGTATTGGTGCACTATTCCCTGGAAATCAAGCCCGGTGATTTCTTAAACCTGGGTGCTCAGGTACCCGCCGAGCCTCTGGCTCTGGCGGTATATACGGAGGCGCTCAAAGCCGGGGCGCACGTCCACTGGCAGGTAACATTCCCAGAATCCAAAGAGATCTTCCTAAGGAATGCATCCAATGAACAGATTGACTTTGTCTCCCCCATCGACAAATTGAGCGACGAGGTGTGCAATGCACACTTATACCTCGAGGCACCGCTTAACACCCGCGCCCTCAGTGCGACCGATCCTGCAAAAATGGCCCGCCGCGCCAAAGCCTACCAACCGCTCAGCCAGGCCTTCATGGAGCGCGCCGCCCGTGGTGAGGTGCGCTGGTGCTACACTGTTTTCCCCACTCACGCCAGCGCACAGGAGGCTGACATGAGCCTGGCAGATTATACCGAGTTTGTTTACGCCGCCGACATGCTCAACGAGCCGGACCCGGTCGCCGCCTGGCAGGAAGCCGGACGGCAGCAGCGCATCTTGAAAGACTGGCTGGAGGGCAAGGATCAGGTCGTGCTCAAAGGGGCCGACATCGATCTGCGGTTATCGATCAAGAATCGGACCTTTGTGTGTGCAGAAGGTAAAGCGAATATGCCGGACGGCGAAATCTTCACCGGTCCGGTCGAAAACTCTGCCAACGGCTGGGTGCGCTTCCACTACCCGGTCATAGAGGGTGGGCGAGAAGTCGAAGGCGTGGAATTGTGGTTTGAAGAAGGCAAGGTTGTCAAAGAGCGTGCCGTTAAGGGCCAGGAATTCCTGACTGCCCAGCTGAATACCGATCCCGGGGCGCGCTACTTGGGTGAGTGGGGCATCGGCACGAATTACAGCATCCCGCGCTTCAGCAAGCACATGCTGTTCGACGAGAAGCTGGGCGGCACCATCCACCTGGCGCTCGGCATGAGCTACCCGGAGACAGGCGGGAAGAATGAATCCGGCCTGCATTGGGATATGCTGTGCGATATGAGCGATGCCGAAATCACTGTGGATGGTGATCTCTTTTACAAAAATGGCAAGCCATTATTATGGATATAAGATCGCGAGAGTAGAGGAGCCAAGCATGCCAAAAATAACCGTTGATGGAAAAACCTACGAAGTCGAGGAAGGTAAGCGCCTAGTGCTGGCGATTGAAAGCACCGGAGTTAAGATTGGTCATCGCTGTGGCGGTTTCGCCAAATGCACCACCTGCCGGGTCGAATTCCAGGAAGGCGAGCCCGACACAATGACACAGGCCGAGTACCATCGCCTGGTCCAGCGTGAGTTATTCGGGCATGCCCGCCTGTCCTGCCAAATCGTGTGCGATCATGATATGAGTGTCCATCCACTGTTGACCGCCGATATTATGCCGCAGTGGAATGGCGATACCGGGCCGGCCCCAGAAACGACGGTCACGCCACTGGCCGAGTGGCTACCGATTGAAGTGCTCAAGGTTAATGAAGAGACTTAAGCAACACAAACAACAAAAGGACTGACTATGCCCGCCGCTCCCTTTCTTGACAAAACCGTCCTGATCGCCGGTGCCTCATCCGGTATTGGACGGGCGGTATCCTTACGCCTTGCCGATCA
>JAGDMX010000436.1 GCA_017860725.1 Chloroflexota bacterium
AGGTGGACACGCAAGGCGATCCCGCTTACCCCAGCACTGGGGATTGCAACCGAAATAAAGGCCATCGATGTCAGGACACCAGCCAGCCGCAGGAACGAAATCCTCCCCGGAAATGGCAATAAAGATAAGGCGTTAAGCCAGGTAAGGAAACCGTAAGACACCACCTGGAGTCCAATCGCAATCCAAAACCATTTCCAATCTGCATTACGGAATAAGTTTGCCGCGGCCTTGATCTCACCCACCAGGGGTAAGAAGAAATAAACCAGTAAGGCCAACAAGACCACAGTCAACAACCACCGCAGATACTTCCGGGGTGAGCGTTTCGACCGGGTATCAGTAGTTGAAATCGGTGCGGAATCCATTCAAATGGATCAATTCAGGTTGCTTACCCGCGATTTCCGGCCGAATCGGATTCCAAGGCACATTAGGCCACCTGCTACATACCAGGCCCGAATAATCTGAAGGTACATCATACTCCGCCTGCCCATGCCTCGCCAAAAACCACGCCGGTCTTCGCTGGGTGTATGCCACGCCCCTAGCCACGGTACTTTTACGATCTTCCAATCGTTCAGTTGGGCAGCCACGGTCAGGGCAGTCTCGATCCCATATCCAGCTGCCGCCTCCCAGGAGATCTTCTTCAGAAGATCGGCACGGAAACACCGCTGGCCGCTCAACCAGGGAGTTGCCCAATGTGAAAGATCAGTCCTCCAATATCCCCCATGAAAAAGCCCAATCGTCATATCAGCCTGCCCAGCCAGAACTGGTTGATACAAGTCAACGATGTGTTGGCTCGTCAGACCGCACAAGTCAGCATCCAACATTAAGATACAATTCGCCCGGGTGGCTTGCCAACCTGAGTAGATCGCCTGGCCTTTTCCCATATTGGTTGGCTGGATTATCAGGCGGATGCGCGCATCAGATTCAGCCTCCAGGCGGCTTTCTTGAGCCGTGCCGTCTGATGAACCATCATCCACGACGATGATCTCTCCCAGTTGCCTGACATCATGCAAGGTTTGCAGAACCCGTCTAATCCTGCCAGCTTCGTTGTAAGCCGGGATGATAGCCGCTATTGTCCGAGTAGGGGAGGTAGTAATATCAGGGTATGATTCTGCTTGGGGGTTTCGAGCCTTTTGAAGGACGTTATTCAACACATACCTCCTTAAGCGCTAGCATCCGATCATTATATCTCAGAACTTATTCTCGATCAGATTCAGGTTCGGAAGCGAAGGGATTTTGATATGTGAGATCTGCTCGCATAGAAAGAGCATATGGCAGGTAATTAGGAGGGACGGCTTCGGTAATCATTGGTTTCTCCTTGGTATAATTTGATCTCGCATTCTTATCCAGGAGCTTTTATGCATAACCATCGATTAACTGGGGCTGAGATCCGGCAATCTTTCATTGATTATTTCGTCGAGCGGGGCCATACTTTTGTCCCGTCCTCTTCACTCGTACCTGGTAGCGACCAGACCCTGCTTTTTACCAACGCTGGCATGGTTCAATTCAAGGATGTTTTTCTGGGGACCGATGTACGTGCATATAACCGCGCGGTCAACTCCCAAAAGTGCGTGCGCGTGGCTGGTAAACACAACGACCTCGATGATGTTGGCCGCGACGACACCCATCACACTTTCTTCGAGATGTTAGGAAATTGGTCTTTCGGTGACTATTATAAAAAAGAGGCTATCGAATGGGCCTGGGACCTGCTGACCCGGGTTTGGGGATTGCCCAAGGAAAAGTTATGGGCAACCTGCTTTGAAGATGATAAAGGCGATATTGAACGTGACGACGAAGCGGCCAATTACTGGCGTGTGCAACCTGGCTTAGATCCCAGCCACATCCTCTTCTTTGGCCGCAAGGACAACTTCTGGGAGATGGCCGAGACGGGTCCATGTGGGCCAAACAGCGAAATCCATCTGGACTTAGGGCCTGGGCAGTGTGCCTTTGAGAATACACCTGACCATCATTGCGCGGTGAATTTACCAGACTGTACTCGGTTCCTGGAACTTTGGAATCTGGTCTTTATCCAATACAATCGTTCGGGACCGACCAGCCTGGAAGTACTGCCTGCCAAGCATGTTGACACCGGTATGGGCCTGGAACGCATCGCCCAGGTACTGCAAGGAGTGGATTCAGACTATAAAACCGACTTTCTCTCCCCGATGATGGACACTGTCCAGCAATTGACCGGCGACAGCCTTGAAGAACGTGCAGCCAATCTCACCCCCTACCGGGTCATTGCTGATCATGCCCGCACCGCCGCGTTTTTAATTGCCGATGGGGTTGTCCCTGGGAACACTGGGCGCAACTATGTCTGCCGGATGATCATCCGCCGAGCTGCCCGATTTGGCAGCCTGATCGGGCTCAAAGAACCTTTCCTGGCAAAAGTAGCGGAATCGGTCATTCAGACATACGGGTCTTTTTATAACGAGCTGGTGCGCAATCGCCAGACTATCCTGGATAACCTGACGCGTGAGGAAAAGCGTTTTCAGCGCACCGTTGAGGGCGGGGTAACCAAGCTCGAAATGATGTTGACCAGGTTGAAAGAGACTAATGAGCACGTTTTACCCGGTGAGTCTGCATTCGACCTGTACGCTACCTTTGGTCTACCATTGGAGATCACCCGCGATATTGCCCGGGAACAAAATCTGGACGTTGATGAGCATGGTTTCACCGCAGCCATGCAGGAACACCGGGTCGCATCCGGTGCGGGAGAGGCATTCGGCCCTCTCGGTGATGAAGGCGTTGAATTCTACCGGCAGTTGCTCACCAATATCGTCAGTGAAGGCAGGCTGGGCGACGAAGGGGTCTCCTACGACCCATATAGCAGCCTGGAAGTCGAAGGCCCGCTGCTTGCCTTGATAAAGGACGGACAGGCAGTTCATTCTGCTCAACTGGGTGAGCGGGTTGAAGCGATCCTCCCCGAAACCTGTTTTTATGTGGAGGCTGGCGGACAGGTATCCGATACCGGTGTAATTGTTTCAGCTGGAGAACCGGCCTGGGAGATTCGGGTGGAAGACACGCGCCGCCCGGTAGCTGGTTTGATCATCCACGAGGGTGTAGTCTCACGGGGCACCCCTGTCATA
>JAGDMX010000437.1 GCA_017860725.1 Chloroflexota bacterium
TCAATCTGATCCAGCTCAAAATTGGCGATAATCTGCGGGCCGGCGGGAGCGGCGATGGTGAGCAGGTACTGTACCCCATCCGCCTGTCCCTGGGCATCCAACTGCTTACGGAACTCCTCCAGCAGCAAGGTGTAGTTATGCTTGTCTTCCGGTTTACCATCCCTGGCTCCGCCGCTGACCGGATACTCCCAATCGACATCCACGCCGTCAAATACGCCAGCGTGCTTTTGTAAATAAAGCTCGATGCAGGACTGTACGAACTTTTGACGAGACTCTTCAGTTTGAGCAACATCAGAAAACAGGCTCGAACCGGTCCAACCTCCCAGGGAGATCAACACCTTAATATGCGGATACTTTTGCTTTAGCTTGAGTAGCTGGTTAAAAGTTCCGTGCGGCCCGTCTTTGATATCGGCCTGTTTATCGACACTGTCCCGGATGGAATAGAAACGCTGTGTGTCGGCAGTGGGATCGCCCAAGGCGCATTTACCCAGCGGGCTGATAGCCGAGAAGGCATAGTTGATGTGGGTAAGTTTATCCGCCGGGATGCTGGCGACGGGATAGCCACGCGCAGCCACACCCCAGGAAGTGAAATATCCAATAATACGCGGCGGGATGTTCACGGTTGGCTCGGGCGAGGCCGAGCTGCCCAAGAGCTTTTCAGATGATGCACAAGCACAAAGCAAACCGATGGCGCTGATGAGGCCTAAGACGAGAGACAGGCGACGAAATTGGGGGGTAATCATCCTAAACCTACCTAAGATTATCCTTTGAGCCCGGTGATCACCACACTCTCGAGGATGAAGCGCTGGGCGAAGAAAAAGACGATGATGAGAGGCACCGTGGTCAAAACGGCAGCCGCCATAATCGAAGGCCACGGTTGGGTGGTGCTGTTGATGTTGTAAAGCTGCGCCACATAGACAGGCAGGGTGTATAGATCAGAGGACTGGGTGTAAATCAATGGGCCGAGTAGATTATTCCAGTAGCCGATAAACAGGAAAGTGGCGACAGTGGCCAGCGGAGCCTTAACCAACGGCAACACCAGGTACCACCATATTTGCACATAGCTGGCGCCGTCAACGAAGGCCGATTCGTCGATTTCTTTAGGAATCTGCGCCATAGCCTGGCGCAACAGAAAGATCATCGCCGCACCACCGGCGAAGTACCCGGGGATTATCAGGGGGTTGAAAGAGCCAATCCAGCCAATGCGATGGAAGAAGACATATTGCGGGACGATCAGCGCCTGGGCAGGGATCATCATAGTGGAAAGCATCAGGAAAAAGACCAGGTTTCGTCCGGGCCATTCCAGGCGTCCAAAGGCATATGCCACCGCGGCAATCGAGATTAATGTACCCACCAGTGCCAGGGCGGCGTAAAAGGTTGAGTTAAAGTAAGATCTCAGGAAGTCCGGATCGCTCAAGATGTTGCGATAGGCGTCCAACAGGATTTGGGAGGGGACCCAGACGATCTTAGGAGCGTTGGCCTCTTGAAGAGATTTGAGTGAGGTCGAAATCATCCAAAATAACGGGAAGGCCATTAAGAGACTGGCGGCAGTCAGCAGCACATACAAGAATACTTTTCCAGTGATATGAAGCGTAGTTTTCATCCCAGGCTCCTAATACAGATCGTACTGAACCCAACGGTTCTGCAGCCGGAACTGGATGATCGTGACGACCATGATGATGATCAAAATCAACCAGGAGATGGCAGAGCCATACCCAATCTCGTTGAACCGAAATGTTGACCGCCAAAGATTGTAGACCATCGAATAGGCAGAGGGCGCCAAAGGAGCGTTATCGCGGTAAAGCACGTAGATTGGCTCAAAGATCTGCAAGGCAGCGATCATACCAACTACGAGGTTGTAGAAGATATAGGGGGTCAGCAACGGGAAGGAGATTTTCCAGAAGCGCTTCCAGGGAGTCGCCCCATCCACCTCAGCCGCCTCGTGAAGCTCCTTGGGGATATTATTCAGCCCGGCCAAAAAGATTAACATCATCGTGCCGCAAATCCAGACCATCAGAATGATGACCGACATCTTGGTCCATAAGGCGGTTTGGATCCACATCGGCACCCGATTGGCTGCCGGAAAACCGGCGTCCACCACCTTATTCAGCATCGTGAAATTGCCCGCATTTACCCCCAGGAAAAAGGCATTCACCACTTCGACGATATAAATGATGGCACGGTTCAGGTAGCCGAACGGTGGAAATCCATTCGAAAGAGCGCGGATGATCTGGTTGATAATCCCGTTGCTAGCGTTGAGCATCAAGCGCCAGCAGAGCAAGACCGCGGCGTTGAACCCCAGGATGACCGGCAGGTAGAATGCGATGCGAAAAACTCGTTCGCCGCGCATTTTCTGGTTGAGCAAAACTGCCAAAAACAGGGCAAATCCAATCTGGAGCGGTAAACCGATCACAGTCAGGAAAAGCGTATTGACTAATGAGCCGCGAAATTCTTTATCTTCTAATATCAGGCGGGCATAGTTTTGAATACCTACCCAGACCGGCTCATTGGGGATGCGATAGTTTGTAAAACTCCAGTAGAGCGAGGCAAGCAACGGAGCCACCACGAAGATTAGAAAGCCCACGATCCAGGGGGCGGCGAAAAAATAGCCGGCAAAGGTATTTTGCTGTTTGACCTTCGACAAACCTGCCAGCCTGGCAATGCCACGGGCAAGATAGCCCAGGGCAAAACAGGACAAGATAATAAATAAGACCGCTACACCGGCCATCAACAAGGTGTACAGATATGGATTATCGGTCATCCGGCGGTTGCCTCCATACTTACCCAATCAGGATGCGTGTAATAGAAACGCATCCGCAATACCCGGTGATATCAGAGCAGCGAATTTTCACGATCTTGGAGGTGAGTTGGATGAGGAGGACCCTCATCCAACTCACACAGCTAACCTTTATTGAATGTAACCGCCATCTGTCAAGACCTGGGTATACTGCTCCTGGAGGTTCGCCAGAGTAGTCTCCAGATCCTGTTGGTCGGTCAGGAAGGCGCCCAACTCTTTCTGCAGGATCTCCTGCAATTTGGTGGGCTCCAAGATGCCAGCGTAGCCGTAGCTGTACTCGGCAGCCAGT
>JAGDMX010000438.1 GCA_017860725.1 Chloroflexota bacterium
ATCATGTTCGGCTCACAATTGACTACGACCGGTGCGCGGGCGATGACCCCAGGCTATTCGCCACCCGAACAATACGGCTCTGCCCGCACTGATCAACGCTCCGACCTGTATTCGCTGGGCGCAACCCTTTACGCAGCCCTGACAGGATACGTGCCGGAAGATGCTCTCAACCGGGCGATTGATCAGGCGCAACTGACCCCAATCCGGAAATTAAATCCTCGCACACCACGCCGGCTGGCACAGGTGATTGAGAAGTCGATGGAAATCCGGGCTGAAGATCGCTACCAGACCGCAGACAAGTTCAAAGAAGCTTTGCTGAATTCACTGTCTAATACGCGGCGAAATAAAGATCTCGATTACAACCTCTCCCCACCTCAGGAAATCAACAGCAAGCCAGCCACTAATAATCAATCATCCAGGGTTGGACCTTTGATGGCAGTGACAGCCGGAGGCGGTACCACCCCTCCTGTCGCATCCACTTACGATATTATTCCTGCCCGGCCGATCACAGGCCGGCCATATAAAAAGCAACGCAGGAATGGGTCGTGTATCTTGTGGCTAATTATCCTAATCGCCCTTTCTATAGTAGGACTCATCGCAGCCTCATGGTATAACCCCGACTTGCCTCAGCAGTTCTTGGCTTACGCCGGCCTGGTGCCTGCTCGATCAACTGTCACTCCTACCCCCCCGGTCGATGCTACATCCCTTGGCGCCACTCATACACCCCTGGCTGCCGCGCGGACGTTGACAGCACTGCCTCAGCAAACCTATACTCCGACCCATACGCCATCCTCAACCAGCACACCAACGGCAACAGCATCGCCATCACCTACCAGCACGCCAACATTAATGCCAACGCAACTAGGCGGTAGCAGTGGACGCATTGCATATGCTTCTGTCCGGGAAAAAGTACCTCAAATCTGGATTGTGGATTTGAATTCCAAGGTTGAACGCCAGATTACAGACCTGCCGGAAGGCGCCTGCCAGCCGGACTGGGCTCCCGATGGGCAGTGGCTTGTATTCATCTCCCCTTGCTACCGCAATCAAGAAGCTTACCCCGGCGCAGGCTTATTTCTGATCAATGTTGATGACTCAGATACCCAGCCGATCCCCATTCCATCCGAGCCGGGTGGGGATTACGATCCACGCTGGTCGCCAGACGGCACTAAAATCCTGTTCACGTCGGAACGCGCCACAAACCGGGCCAGGTTGTTTGTCCTGAACCTGGAAGACCGGCAAGTTTCCCTGGTCGCGGATACGTTCGAGCGAGATTATCAACCGGCCTGGTCTCCCGATGGCAAGCGGATCGTGTTCGTGTCCTTGAACAAAGGTGTCAACGAAATTTGGATCATGGATGCCAATGGTACCAACCGGCAACAGATCACCCGCTCAAACAATGCTGTGGACTCGGCGCCTGACTGGTCCCCAGATGGCAAAAATATCTTATTTACCCAAAATGAGATCGGCTTCTTTATTCCGATGCTCAAAGCTGTTCTGATTGGAGTCGAGAAGCCGGTCGAGTTCCTAATGAGCCCCGTAAATATTCCGATGCGCGAAGCCCGATATTCCCCGGATGGGCTGTGGTTGGTCTTTGAGAGCTGGCCGGAAGGGGGAAACCACGATATTTACATTATGACTGCCAGTGGATCAAACCGGCAGCAAATCAGCACGAATCCCCTAAACGATTTTGACGGAACCTGGGGTCAGGTACCTTTACCCTAGAAAAATCGCATCTTACTCCAACCCTGTCAAGATTGGGCTGCCCCGATCTCCTGCAAATATTTTTCCCGGTTGGATGCCCGTGCAATTTTACCGCTGCTGGTTTTCAACAGCCAGTTGCGTTCTACCAGGTGAACATAGCGCAAGGCAATGTCTGATCCCTGCGTAATCCGACGGCGGATCTCTCCCGCTATCTGGTCACTGGCACCATCCAGAGCAAACTGCTCCGGATCCAGCTCAGCAACAATGACCACTTCCTCCGTGCCTGTTTCCGGGTTGAAGACACCAAATGCGACCACTCGTCCAGGATGGACTCCATCTACTTCACCTGCCAGCCGTTCCAAATCTTGCGGGTAAATGTTCTTCCCACCAATAATGATCAAATCCTTCTTGCGACCAGTGATGTACAACTCACCCCCCGCCAGGTAGCCCAGATCGCCGGTCAAGTACCATCCATCCAAGAACGCCTTCTCGGTCAGGTCCGGGCGGTGATAATAGCCTGTCAGCATACAATGACTGCGCAGTGCGATCTCACCGATTTGTCGTTCTGGCAAAACCTGTCCCTGGGAGTTCAATACCCTGACCTCAACGCCTTCGATTGGTTGGCCGGCCGATACCATGGGCACAGCCCCCTGGCTTCGCTGCTCAGTTGGTGTCGCCACCTGGTTGGATAACAAATCCCGGCCCTGTATCCAATCGATGGTTACAGGGCGGTCAATCCCTCCCTGGGTTACGGCAAAGACGTTTTCAGCCATGGCATAGCAGGTTGCCAGGGCAGATGGATTCAGTTGATATCCCTGGAAGCGCTCCATGAACATCTGGTGACTCTGCAGATACATTGGCTCTGAACAGTTGATCACTGCACGCAAGCTGGACAAGTTTACACTTTCCAAGTCACGCTCCCGAATTTTTTGCGCACAAAAGTTATAGGCAAAGTTTGGCAGCCAGGTCAGGGTGCCTCGATATTCGGAGATCGCCTGCAAAAGCTTGTAAGGTGCTCGCACCCAATCAAACGGAGACATCAATACCAGTGGAATCCGGCACAAGATCGGCAAGAGAAAGCCAGCAATTAGTCCCATATCATGATACAGCGGCAACCAGCTGACGACTATATCTTGCTGGTTTATCTGCAAGGCCGCCGTGTAGCTTTCCAGTTGATTGAATACCGCTTGATGCGCCAGCGCCACACCTTTCTGCAGGCCGGTGGTCCCGGAGGAGTGTTGCAACAAGACGACCTCGTCTGGTGATCGCTTTAGGCCGGGCAATGCCTGCCAATCGATACCCGACAGTGGCTGCACCTGGTCCGACCCCAGGATAGCCCGCACCGAGCTATTGCTGCTGGCAGATTGCACTTCT
>JAGDMX010000439.1 GCA_017860725.1 Chloroflexota bacterium
AGCCAGCCTGCCAGCCGATCCTGATCGCGCGGCGGTCGAGCATGAAACTGCAGGAACACCTCCAGCGCGAGATCTTCGGCTTCAGACCAATCACCCGTTATCCGATAAATGACCACGCATATCGGTTTCCAGTACCGCTGGAAAACCTCTTCTAAAACGGCATGTTCCTCTCGGGCAGGCATCGTATCAACCGGCTTGGGGACTGCGGGTGTACCTTTGGTAAAGTTCATTGTCACAGTGCGTCTGTACATGATACTGCTGTCTTAAACTTAAGACACCGCTGACACATAATTTGTGACAAGCAGGATCAGCATTGACCCGCATGGTAAGTATCCCCGCAGTGAGTTTCTGTAAGATGAATCATACTCTCCCCGAGCGAGCACGCACACCTGTCAAGAATGGTTCATCTTCCAAATAATCTGCAATCCGTCCAGGGTGAGCCAGGGGGCAATAATCTCAATGACAGAGGTCTCCTTGGCGATGACCTCGGCCAGGCCTCCGGTGGCGATAACTTTCATCTGTGGTCCTAACTCCTGGCGAAAGCGCGCCACCATACCCTCGACCAAGGAGACATAGCCAAACAACAATCCTGATTGCATGGCATGAACCGTGTTTCGTCCGATCGCATGGGGCGGTCTTTGCAGGTCAACGCGTGGCAGCTTGGCAGTGCGCAAAAAGAGTGCTTCGGCAGCAATACTGATCCCCGGAGCGATTGCCCCACCCAGGTAATCCCCATCGGGGGAGATGGCATCGAAGGTAGTGGCAGTGCCAAAATCCACTACGCAGGCCGGTCCACCATACAGGCGCTGCACCGCCGCGGCATCGACGATACGATCGGCGCCCACTGCGCGCGGATCCTCGTAGCGGATGCGTACCCCCGTCTTAACTCCCGCGTCCACCACCAGTGGTTCTTGCTCCAAATACCGCCGGCAGGCTTCGACAATCCTTCCGGTCAGCGGTGGTACAACAGACGCCAGGCAGACTCCATCCAGGTCAGAGATCGATTTGCCAACATGCTCCATTAAACCAACAAACTGCAGGCCATACTCATCCGGCATGCGCTCGTGGTCGGTCGCCAAACGCCAGCGCGGCCCAAGCTGATCACCTTCATACAGGCCCAGGGTAATATTGGTATTGCCAACATCAATTGTCAAAAGCACGGCTTTACTTCCTTATAAACAGGGTTGTTTACTCACCCAAAACCAGATTATCGATCAGGCGCGTTGCACCCACGTAAACCGCCATGGAGAGTAGCGCTCGACCGGTGATGACTCCCTCGATTTCTTGTAATGTGTCGGGGGCGGCGCAGGACACGTATTGCAGGTGCGCCAGTGGTTCTGCCTCGATCATAGCAGCTATGATCTTGCGTAGCGCACTTGCGTTTCTCTCACCTGACTGGTAAGCAGTTTGTACCGCCAGCAAAGAGCGGGAAAGCACAGTCGCCGCCTGGCGTTCAGCCGGGTTCAAGTACACATTGCGGCTGGAAAGCGCCAATCCATCAGCGTCACGTCGAATCGGGCAAACAACCACTTCCAGTGGAAAGTTCATATCCTGCACCATTCTTTGGATTACCACCGCCTGCTGGGCGTCTTTCTGACCAAAATAGGCTTTCTGTGGCTGGACGGCGTTGAACAGTTTGGCTACTACGGTTGCCACCCCCCGGAAATGACCAGGGCGCATGGCGCCTTCCAACGGCTTCGTGACATCCATTACATCTACCCAGGTCTGGTATCCAGGTGGGTACATCACCTCAACTGTGGGGATCCAAACCAGGTCGACGCCTTCGGCCTCCAACAAACGCAAATCGCGCGGCAGATCATGCGGATAAATGCTCAAATCCTCTTTGGGACCGAACTGGGTGGGGTTGACAAAAATGCTGACCACTACACCGGCACACTCATCACGGGCAGCCCGCACCAGTGAAAGATGACCTTCATGCAAGAAGCCCATCGTCGGCACCAACCCTACCGGATCGGGCAGGCACTGACGTGCTGCTCTCAGCTCAGCAATGGTAGAAACTGTGATCATAATTTTATACAATCCATCTTATGAATGATCTGGCTTTGCCTCCAGAGCCTTCACTAACTGCCAAAAAACGCGATTCACAGGCACCGGGACGCCGGTACGTTCTCCCAGGCGCACGATCTCGCCACAGATGGCGTCAATTTCCGTCCGGGCACCACGCAGGACATCCTGTAGCATCGATGAGCGGTTCATCGCTGTACGCTGTGCAATAGCCTCAGCCGCCACTACCGGATCGGGGTAGGGCAACTCGATCTGTAAGGCATGTGCCACGGCGGCGGCTTCGCTCGCAAGTGTAGCCATGATCGCCCGCGCCTCAGTATGCGCCAACAACTCACCATTCGGCACCCGTAATACCGCGGTCAGTGGGTTGATCGCAGCGTTGATTACCAGCTTACCCCACAGTAAGGAATTCGTATCATTCACAAAGTCCACCTGGAAACCAGCGCGGTGCAGAAGACTACCCAGGTCCGCCACTTGAGGTGTGCCATCGAGCACGACTGGTCCTTCCCCGGCTGGCAGCACTCGTCCCGGTCCTAATAGGGTCGCCCCGCTGGTGGTCATGCCCAGCGCCACTCGCGGCGCGCCCAACACCTGGGCGAGCGCCTCCCGATTGCCCAGACCGTTTTGCAGCGAGAGTGCCAGACCATTCTCTGCCAGGCAGCCGGCTAATCGCTGCGCGGCGGCCTCGGTCTGCCAGGATTTCACTAACACGAGGGCATACTGCGGCTGATAACACTCGTCGACGCTGTGCATGACCTTAACCGGATAGGCTTGCTCTCGGCCATCCGGATGCACCAGCCGCACCCCAAATTCATTAAGGGCATTCAACCCGGCTTGCCAGGAGCCGGTCATTACAACCGGCGTTCCGGCAGCCGAGAAGCGCGCCGCAAACAGGCACGCCATCGCCCCCGTGCCAATAATCAAGATAGGCGATGACGTTTCCATCATTGCTCCTGCTCCCCATATCGTTTCATACTATCTGGCGAGAATTTTATTGACTGATGCGATCCAGAAATTCTTGCCATTCCGCATCGGGCATCTCAACCGA
>JAGDMX010000440.1 GCA_017860725.1 Chloroflexota bacterium
AGCCGGTGTTTCGGTTGGCGCTATGGTCGGCTCTGGAAGTACTGCCTCGGTGGGCATCACCTCTGTGGGTGCAGTTGTTGACGCCACTTCTGCTGGTGCTACCGGAGCAGGTGTTTCGGTCTCTGCCCCACCGCAAGCTGCCACAACCAGGCTTAATATGATTAACAAAAATAAGAATTTCTCTTTCATTTTTCCTCTCTTTCTCTTAATTGAGACAATTATCTATATTTTGGGATGCTGTACAAATCGGCTGCCATAATTTTCTAAGCAGCGCGGTCAGTATAGCATAGAAAAGGATGTGCCACAAGAATCATCTGAACACAGGCGACGAGCGCTATGCTGCTTAAAAGAAATCGGGGCTACCCTGGTGAGGCAGCCCCGATATGGGTGATGTCACTATCCGCTGATTATCATGATTGCTCCGGTATCGTAGACGGCTCCATCGGAGGATGATTCATGCCCCGCCCGATTAACCGATCCACCAGGGTGGCATAACTGGCAGCCATCGTCGACCAATGATACTGCTGATTAAAACGTTCAGCATTCTGGATAAGCTGCTGCCGACGTTCGGGTCGATTATAGAGGTCCAGGATTTTATCAGCCAGATCTTGGATATCCTCAGCAGTGAAAAATTGCAGCATATCTTCATCGAAGTAAGACGACACAACCGTAGTGCGCGAGGCGATTACAGGCACACCCAGAGCGACATACTCCATTAGCTTGGTAGGCAACAGACTATCGGTAAATAGATCGCGTCGATGCGGAACTACCCCGGCTTGAGCCCGGCGTATTCGATTGGGTAGCTCTTCCAGGGCTACTGCCAGATGAAAAGTAGTATGTTCTTGCAAGCCCAACTCCTCGGCCAGAGCGATCAGATTCGGCCTGAAATCTCCACCACCGTAGCATTCAAAATGGATTCCAGGAAGGTCGGCTCGTAACTTGTCTACAGCTCGCACGATCAGATCCAATCCATATCGATAAGTCACTGACCCATGATAGATGAGACGAAAACTACCTTCCAGTGGCTCTGGGGGCGCTTCTGTTGCTGGTTGCCGAAAAACGCGCTCGTCTGGCAGATTCATCACAACCGAAACTTTCGAGGAAGGCAGCCCACGCTGAATTAAGGTTTGCCGCCACAGTTCCGTGACAGTGATAACATGATCTGCAAAACGACAGGACAATCGCTCCTGTAGGAGAACCAGGCGCGCGGGCAGGCTGTCCATCCCTGACTTGAAGCGCACACAGTAAAACTCGGGCATGAGATCATGGAGATCTAAGATAACACGTGCTCCGGACAGTTTAGGAATCAGCGCAGCAAATACCAGGAAGTCCGGCAGATTATGCACCTGAACGGAAGTATATTTCCTGGTTCGCTGTAAACTGGCAGCCTTAAATCCTGCCAAAAGAAGAAAGATCAAGTATTCCATCATCTGCATCGCCATGCCGCGGCGTTTGTCGCGCCTGACCGGCATGCGGAACACATTGACCCCCTTGGCAACATCAGATTCTGGCTCTCCGGGGTTGCGTAGACAAATCACGTCCACTTCATAACCGTGATTGACCAGTGCCAGCGCCTCTCGCTCAACGCGCGGCTCAGCCAATGGGTAAATGTGGTGAACGATCATCAAGTGACGAGGTTTACTTATTATCCCACTTATTGAACTCATCAGATTACCTGTCAATCTTCCACAAACCTATAGCATATCAACATTTCTGAATTACTCACATCAGGCTTACCAGCTAATGCCCTGATATTGGCCGTTTAAACTACGGGTGTCTTCCCAAAGACGTACCAGATCGATTACTGTCTGGTCGTCATGGAGCTGGTTCAATACCTTACGAAATTCCTCCGATTTGTTACCGATCACCACCACTTCGCTGTTGCGCAGCAAATCATCGATCTCGTCACACATCAAGCTGGCAATATGTGGGATTTCTTTCTCGATATAGGCTTTGTTAGCACCTTGCAGATTTGCCAGGGAAACATTCCGGTCGTAAACCCGGACCGAGTATCCTTTACCAATTAATTGCTCGATCAGCTCTACAATGGGGCTCTCGCGCAGGTCATCAGTGCCAGCTTTGAAGCTAAAACCCAATACGCCTACTTGTTTGCGTTGGGTGCTCTTGATCATCTGGTAAGCCACATCTACCTGGCGCCTGTTACTCTCCAGGATCGAGCGTAACAATAATGGCTCTTGATCTAATTGACGGGCGTGGTAAATCAAAGCCCGCAGATCCTTCGGTAAACACGAGCCACCAAAAGCAAAGCCAGGCTTTAGGTAAGCACTGGAAATATTCAGCTTAGTATCTTTGATGAACACATCCATCACCTGGTGGCTGTCGATATTCTGCTGTTTGCAGATATTACCAATTTCATTTGCGAAGGTCACTTTCAGTGCATGGTAAATATTGCTTACATATTTAACCATTTCAGCAACTTTGATCGGGGTGACCAGAAATTGTGAGTTGATCATGGCATAAAGCTCACGTAATGCCTGTACTGGTTTCTCACTATCGGCTCCAACCACGGTGTAAGGCGGGTCGTAGAAATCCTTTATCGAGCTACCTTCGCGTAGGAATTCCGGATTGAAGGCTACTCCAAAATCAATCCCGGCTTTTTTACCCGAAGTACGTTCTAATATCGGGATGACGACCTCTTCAGTGCTTCCCGGTAGCATAGTACTGCGGGCAACCACCACATGATAAATATCCTTTGTTGCCAGACTTGCCCCAATCTGTTCGCAAACCCTTTCTACATAGGTCAGGTCCAGGCTGCCGTTGGATTGGCTTGGGGTACCAACACAGATAATGCTTAGCGTGCTATCCTGCACTGCTTGGTCAACATCCATTGTGGCGCGGATGCGACCGTTACTCCTGCCTTTCTGGATCAATTCACCCACGCCTTCTTCTACAACCGGGCTCATGCCCTGGTTAATCATGTTCACCTTGACAGGATTCACATCCACACCAATCACTTGATGGCCGGCATCCGCCAGACAGGCGATCGTCACTGTTCCTACATATCCCAATCCGAAAACACTTATTTTTGTCATTCATCTTCTCCTGATTTTAT